>NZ_JBCOAB010000001.1:0-179225 GCF_040227035.1 Clostridium sp. RTP31139st1_H3_RTP31139_211217 | reverse complement strand
TGGAATGTAAATTGTTTAATGGAAGTATTATAAAAGATGGTAAAATACATTTAAGTAGTACCATATTGGAATGTAAATCAATTAAAGATGATATTGCAGAAGCCAATATATCTGAATTTAAGTAGTACCATATTGGAATGTAAATATAGCCTTATTAACTAATCCTATAACTGCATTTAATATTTAAGTAGTACCATATTGGAATGTAAATGTAATATTACAAGTGTTTGTTTTAATGAAGTTGAAGATTTAAGTAGTACCATATTGGAATGTAAATTTTACAAAATCAACTTTAAGATTTTCATGAGATTGGATTTAAGTAGTACCATATTGGAATGTAAATCCGAATACCTACAGGAACAACGAGGCTATGCAGATGAATTTAAGTAGTACCATATTGGAATGTAAATGAGGGTGCAAAATATTTGTTTGTATGGTATGGAGCAATTTAAGTAGTACCATATTGGAATGTAAATTTAGGTACAGAAGATCTATCAACATTACAACTATATGATTTAAGTAGTACCATATTGGAATGTAAATTGTTTAATGGAAGTATTATAAAAGATGGTAAAATACATTTAAGTAGTACCATATTGGAATGTAAATTAATATTTCGCAAACTTAACCACTTCACTTGATCTTATTTAAGTAGTACCATATTGGAATGTAAATTTGAACTTCCACTTGCTCCTAATAAATACCCTGGTAATTTAAGTAGTACCATATTGGAATGTAAATCATTATTTATAACTCCCCCATCTGTGAAAGACTTTTTATTTAAGTAGTACCATATTGGAATGTAAATTAGGTTGTATATCCTGTATTAGTTCTTTTAATCCATATTTAAGTAGTACCATATTGGAATGTAAATTAAAGAATGTTTGAGAAGAGGTTTCCTGTACTGGTGCATTTAAGTAGTACCATATTGGAATGTAAATTTTCTGAATCAGAAATAATAGTAGGGTAAACTTTTAATTTAAGTAGTACCATATTGGAATGTAAATCCACTTAAATTTGGAATTGGTTTATAGTTATAATTTGATTTAAGTAGTACCATATTGGAATGTAAATCGGTTGAATATGTCTTTTATTTCCTCTAAATATTCGATTTAAGTAGTACCATATTGGAATGTAAATGTAATATGTCTTTATTTTATCGCTGTATTGATAATTATTTAAGTAGTACCATATTGGAATGTAAATATTGATAAGGGCTTATCAACTAAAAATTTAAAGTTAATTTAAGTAGTACCATATTGGAATGTAAATCTGGGTCTGATGAAGAATTAAATTTTATGTCTAGATATTTAAGTAGTACCATATTGGAATGTAAATGAAGTAATGACAATTAAAGATGTACAGGAATTTCTTAATTTAAGTAGTACCATATTGGAATGTAAATTTATATACAGAAATAAACTCACTAACTACCTCGGTTAATTTAAGTAGTACCATATTGGAATGTAAAAGAGAGATATGAAAAGAATATAAAAGAAATATTTGTAAATCTAAAAGTTTAAGAAATTTAATAAGATTGATGACTTTTAAAAGTTAATAATATTTCATTATTTGTATAGAGTAAATACAGCGGATAAAGTACATTTAATGAATATAACATCAAAATATATATTTAAAAATACTAAACTAATAAAAGTACTAAAGAAAATTTGAAAATTACCATAAGGTATATTATACTAAAAAATGAAAAACTTAATATGGACAGTTCATTAAGACCATCCTGTCCTTAAACAAAACTAGGCTAAGAAATATTAAATAGATTAAAAAGTTAAGGTTTATTTTATTATGCTAGTTTGTGTAATAAAATAAACCTTTTTTATTTAATAAAATAAGGCCTAAAAATATTAAATAGGAGTGATAAGTATGAATAAGAAAGCAGTAGTTGTATTTAGTGGAGGCCAAGATTCTACAACATGTTTATTTTGGGCCCTTAAAGAATTTGATGAAGTAATAGCAGTTACCTTTAATTATAATCAGAGGCATAGCTTAGAAATTGAGTGTGCAAAAAATATTGCAAAGGAATTAGGGGTAGAGCATCATATTTTAGATATGGATTTATTAAATCAATTAGCTCCAAATGCTCTTACTCGTAATAATATAGAAATAAAAGAAGGAGAAGGCAAAGAGCCACCATCAACTTTTGTTGAAGGACGTAATATGTTATTTTTAACTTTTGCTGCAGTTTTAGCAAAAGTAAAGGGGGCAAAACATATTGTAACAGGTGTATGTGAAACAGATTTTAGCGGATATCCTGATTGTAGAGATGTATTTATTAAATCACTTAATGTTACACTTAATTTAGCTATGAATTATGATTTTGTAGTTCATACTCCTTTAATGTGGATAGATAAGGCACAAACTTGGGAACTTGCAGATAGCTTTGGAAAATTAGATTATATTAGAGAAAAAACTCTTACTTGTTATAATGGAATAATAGGTGATGGATGTGGAGAGTGTCCAGCTTGTAAATTAAGAAGAAATGGTCTAGAAAAGTATTTAAAAATAAAAGACAATAAATAATAGCATAAATTTATTATTAAAATTAGGACTTATAAGAACATGTAATTATAAAAATTCAATCGCATACTATTTACTTTTATAATTTTAAATAGTATATTATGTATGTAGATTGGAGTGATATAATTGGATATAGATAATACTTGTGGAATGTTAATTAGGCAAATACACAATTCATTAGAAAAAATGTCAAATAAAGATTTAAAGGAAAAAGGATTAACTCTTGTACAAGTGTCAGCATTGTTTAGTATAAATGATACTGCAGAAAAGAAAGTAACATTTAAAGAGCTAGAAAAAATACTTCATCTTGCACAATCTACTACAGTAGGGATTATTTCAAGATTAGAACAAAAAAATCTTGTAACAAGCTATATTGATGATAATGATAAAAGAATTAAATATGTTAGAATTACAGAACTTGGTGAACAATGCTGTAAAGAAGCTGAAGATTCTATGTTAAAAACTGAAACATTCCTTTTATCTAATTTAACAGAAATAGAAAAAGTACTATTTAAGGATTTACTAGAAAAAGTTAATAATACTTTAAAATAAAATGCTCGTTTATATAAACGAGCATATAATAAAATATAATCAATCGTATGCGATTGAAATTGGAGGGATTATAATGGAAAACAATAACTCTTTAGAGGCATTTAATTCAATGCCAGTATCGAAAGCGGTAATTAAGAATGCTATTCCAGCTATGATAGCAATGTTAATGGTTCTTATTTATAATTTGGCAGATACTTTTTTTATTGGTCAAACACATGATGCTTATCAAGTTGCAGCAGTTTCTCTTGCAACACCAGTATTTCTAATGTTTATGGCTGTAGGTACAGTTTTTGGGATTGGTGGTACATCGGTAATTTCTCGTGCTTTAGGAGAAGGCCGTAAGGAATATGCTAAAAAAGTATGTTCTTTTTGTATGTGGTCATGTGTAATTGTGGGTATTGCAATGTCTTTAGTGTTTTTAATTTTTATGGATCAAATTCTTTCTTTAATAGGTGCAAGTAGTGATACTTGGGATTTTGCAAGAAGTTATCTTATTATTGTATCTTTAAGTGGTCCTTTTGTACTTATTTCAAATTGTTATTCAAATATTTTACGTGCTGAAGGTCAAGCAAATAAAGCTATGATGGGTCAACTTATAGGCAATTTTCTTAATATTATACTTGATCCAATTATGATTTTAGGATTTGGATGGAATATAAAGGGTGCAGCAATAGCTACTGTTATTGGTAATTTAGCAGCAGCATATTATATTCTTTATTTCATTAGGGGAAAATCATCTCTAAGTATAAATATTAATGATTTTTCAATTAAAGATAAAATATGTAGTGGTGTTTTAATTATAGGTATTCCAGCTTCTCTTGCGTCAGTTATGATGAGTATTTCACAAATTATAATGAACGGGCTTATGGCTGGATATGGCGATATGGCACTTGCTGGAATTGGAGTTGCAATGAAAGTAACTATGATTACAGGAATGATTTCAATGGGAATTGGGCAAGGAGTTCAGCCTTTATTAGGTTATTGTGTTGGTGCTAATACATGGGATAGATTTAAGAAAATAATGAAATTTTCATTGATATTTTCTTTCTTACTTGGCTTAATACTTACAGTTTTATGTTATTTGTTTACAAATTCAATAGTTAGTGCATTTTTAACCGAACCTAGTGCATTTGATTATTCTGTACAATTTTCAAGAATATTGCTTACAACAAGTACATTTTTTGGAGTGTTCTATGTATTAACTAACGCTTTACAAGCTATGGGAGCAGCAGTTTCATCTTTAATTATTAATTTAAGTAGACAAGGACTTATATATATTCCTGCATTATTTATTTTAAGAGAAGCTTTAGGAATAACAGGTCTTGCATGGTCACAGCCTGTAGCAGATATTTTATCTATTTTGATAGCAATAGTTTTATATTTATGGGTATCTAAAAAGATGATGAAATTAGAAGAGGATAAGGAATATAAAGAGTATAAAATAAATTCAAACTAACATGTATATAATATAAATATTTTATAGGCTATAGATAAAGTTATATAATTATCTATAGCCTATACTTATATAAGTTATTCTTCTAAACTAACTAGTTTTAAATTGCTTTTTCTGTTATCAAGAGGATTGTTGTTTATATGTTCAATCTTATGATTTTCTTCTCTTGGCATAATAATATCTTCAAGATGAATTCTTCCTTCAGGAGTATTTGCTACAACAGATATTTTATTATGAGATTTATGTAGCACCCAACTATATTTTTCATTGATAACAATAGGCAAATCTTCTTCAGATATTAAAGCAATACCTTCCTTTTTACCAAACTTATCTTTTAAAATAATAGAAACAACACCATCTTTTTTCTCATATTCATTCATAGTATTTTGATTAAAAATCTCTAAGTTACACTTTCTATTATCTAATGTATCACCATTAATATATCTAATAGGAGCTTTAGGATTTACATTTAATATAACACTTTGAAGACTTTGTTTTAATGGTTTAGATTTTTTATTCTTTTTTGTCGAACTAATATTTTGCACTATGTAATTATTATAATCTTTATTCCATTCTGCAAACCAAGTTCCCATATTTTTTATCTTTTCTAAATTTTCAAGATCAATTTTAGTTATAAGCTCAGTTCCATCTTTTTTTAATACTGTAATATAAGCAACATCTTCTTTTACTTCATAGTAGTTACCTATATCATTAATAATTTTATTCAATTTTAACACCTCACTAATTTAATTAAAGTCACATAAGTATAGCAAAGTATTGGAAGAAAAGCAAAAAAATAATGAAATTTAAGTTGTTCATTAGTTATTATATAGAAAATTTATAAAATCTATGTGTTTAAGGATAGCAATTGAATAATAAAAAAATATATGTATTTCATTACTAGAAGTTTGGGTATTTGATAGTGATGATTAATGATAATATAAAGATATTATTAAGGAGTAACGTTTACAAAGATAGTGTTATAATTGTAAATTTAGGTATTAATAATTGGAGGTAAGCAAATGAAATATAATAATCCTGTAATTAAAGGTTTTTATCCAGATCCAAGTGTTTGTAAGGTTGGAGATACATATTATCTTGTATGTAGCTCATTTCAATATTTTCCTGGAGTTCCCTTATTTGAAAGTAAGGATTTAGTTAATTGGAAACAAATTGGACATTGTTTAACAAGAAAGAGTCAAGTTCAACTTGATAAAATAAATAGTTCAGGGGGAGTTTTTGCTCCTACTATACGATATAATAATGGTCGTTTTTATATGACGACTACTAATGATACAACTCATCAGCACTTTTACGTATGGACAGATGATATTTATGGTGAATGGTCAGAGCCTATATATGTAGATCAAAGTGGAATTGATCCATCGCTATTTTTTGAAGATAATAAAACATATTTTATGAGTAATGGAATAGATGATTATGGAGTAAGTGGTATTGTTCAGTGTGAAATTGATATTGAAAGTGGTGAAAAGTTAACTCCAAGTAAAACAATTTGGACAGGATCAGGTGGACGTTATCTTGAAAGTCCACATATGTATAAAATTAATGGTAAGTACTATCTTGTTGCAGCAGAAGGAGGAACTGAATATGGCCATATGGTAACATATGCTAGAGCAGATTCTTTATATGGCAAATTTGAAGGTTATGAGAATAATCCAGTTTTGACTAATCGTAATTTAGGTGGATACGAAGTTCAAGGGGTAGGACATGGTGATCTTATTCAAGATAATTATGGTAATTGGTGGCTTTTACATCTTGGATTCCGCCAAAGTGGACAGTGGGAAGCTTATCATCATTTAGGACGTGAAGTTTTCCTAACTCCAGTTATATTTGGAGAAGATGGCTGGTTTACGGCAGGTGATAATGGAAGGACTACTAAGAGCTTTGAGATTAATTATATAAATAATGATGTAATTCAAAAAGAAAAGAAACATTATACATTTGAAAATACTAAGTGGGATAATGATTGGTGTTATTTACGTATTCCTAATAAGAAAAACTATAAGCTTGATAAAAATAAGTTAATATTAAAAGGTACTGATATTACATTAGATGATGTTGATTCACCTACATTTATAGGAATAAGGCAAAGAGATTTCAATGCTACTATATCATGTAATGTTGAGATTACAGATGGTGAAGCAGGTATTACTCTATATATGGATGAAAATCACCATTATGATTTAGCAATACGTAAGTGTGAAAATGGGTATGAAGCAATTGAACGTCTTAATATTGGTGATATAAAATCAGTTGAAAAATCTATCTATCTAGAAAATAAAAATAATATTTCACTTATCATTAATGCAAGTAATAGCTATTATAGTTTTTCTATTAAAAGTGAAAATGAAGAAAGTATTCTTGGATATGCTAAAACAAGATATTTATCTTCAGAAGTTGCTGGTGGATTTACGGGTGTTGTAATTGGATTATATGCATGTGCATCAAATTCTTTTAATTATGCTGAATTCACAAACTTTAAGTGCATGTATAAATAATATAAGTAATAATATTTAATTTGTGTAAAGTATGATTTATCAAATAAGTTATGATTATCGGTATTATAAAGAATAAAAAAGAAAAGATAAAATACTAATGACATAAGAGCAATGCATTAGTATTTTATCTTTTTAGAAAAAGAAGCTTTTGGAATCTTTTCCTCACTATTAGTATGTCAATATTATTAGAAAAAATACATAAAAATTAATAGCTAAATATATAAAAGTTTTTAAGATTAAAAATAATAAATAAAAAATACCAACTTTTCAGCTAAAGATACTTTGTGTCTTTTGAAGTTAAAATAGTCTAGAGGTAGGATAGTGATATTCTATTTCTAGATTATATTTTTATTTAATTTTCTTAAAGAATTAGTTTAATAATAAGTATTTAGTATCAATGATAATTTTATTTTTACTCTTCAATAATAGATAAAAAACATTGACTTTAGAGTTAACTTAAATGGTATAGTGTAATTATATAAATTATAAGAAGATTACCATAAAAATATTAGTAAATACAAAATATTTAAGAGGTTATATTTAGAAAAATATATAATTAACTAAAGATAATTTTAACAGTTTTATATAACTACTATATTATTATGAAAGGGTGAGATTATGAGAGAGAAGTATAATAATTTAATTAATAGTCTAAAGGAAAAGGGAAAAATATGTATTGCATTTTCGGGGGGAGTAGACTCAACATTTTTATTAAAGGTTGCACAAAATGTTTTAGGAGAAAATGTATTAGCTATTACAGTTAGATCTTCTATGTATCCAGATAGGGAATTAAAAGAAAGTAAGGAATTTTGTAAGTCACTTAAAATAAAACATATATTTTTAGATGCAAATGAATACAGTGTACCAGAATTTGTAGCAAATAGTAAGGATAGATGTTATTTTTGTAAAAAAGGTATATTTTCTAAGGTAAAGGAAATAGCCAAAAAAGAAGGTTTTGATATTGTTGCAGATGGAAGTAATTTAGATGATGAAGGGGATTATAGACCAGGAATTAAAGCATTAAAGGAATTAGGAATAATTAGTCCATTAAAAGAAGCGGGACTAACTAAAAATGAAATAAGAGAATTATCTAAGGAATTAGGCTTATCAACATGGGACAAGCCTTCTATGGCATGTCTTGCTTCAAGAATACCTTATGGTAGTGTAATAACAAGAGAGAAGCTAAAGAAGATAGAAATTGCTGAAGAATTTTTATTGAGTAATAATTTTAAGCAATTTAGGGTAAGGTATTATGATGATTTAGCTAAAATAGAAGTATTAAAAGAAGATATTCCAAAAGTGTTACAACTATCAGAGGTAATTATAGCAAAATTTAAAGAAATAGGGTTTAATTATATAACTCTTGATTTAGAGGGTTATAGAACTGGAAGTATGAATGAAACATTAAGGTAATTAAATACTCATTTAACTTAAGTAATAATAAATTATTTGTACACATAAGTTTATTATGAAGTATCGAAAATTTATTAGGAGAAACTATGAAAAATGAGTTTATATTAAATGATAAAAAATTTAGAGCGTTTTGCATATATAGGCTGCTTTTTGGAATAAGCTACAGCATTATGATACCAATAATACCACTATTCTTTAAGTCAATAGGAATGGAAACTGTAACTATAGGAATGGTAATTTCATTATATGGAGTAAGTAAGACAATAATGCAAATTCCCTTTGGAATTGTCTGTGATAAAATAGGGGATAAATTAACTCTAAAGTTAGCTTTATTGTTAATGGGGTTAGTACCTATTGGCTATATATTATCAAATACAAGCCTTCAGGCAGGAAGCTTATATGTTATTCAAGGTGCTATTCTTGGAATGGCAGCACCTGCAACTTATTCAGTACTTGCTAGGACATTGAATGTTAAAAGAAGAGGAGAGTGTACTGGCCTTGCTTCAGCAGTGTTTACTTTAGGTGGGGGAATAGGTGCTGCAATTGCAAGTTTTATATTAACAAAGTTAAATAACTTTAGTATGGCATTTAATATATCATCTCTTGGAATATTTTTTACATTAATATATGTAATCATTAGAGTTAACAAAGTAAAACCTATGAAAGATAAAGATAATAAGAAAGAGAGTATAAAGGAAATTTTATATGAAATAAGAAGAAGAAAATTTGTTTATAAAATTATTATTTTATCAAGTAGTGCCTTTTTAGGAGATTATATTTATTCGTGTGTTGTAGCATTAATTCATTTTTATGGACAGGATGTACTTCATGTATCAACGTCTTATACTTCTTCCATTATATCAGTATACTTATTAGTTTTTGGATTAGGTGCGCCAATAGCAGGATGGGTTAGTGATAAAATAGGAAATAAAAAGCAATTATTATATTCTTTTTTTACTATGAATTTTACATTGTTAGGTCTTATTATAACTAGAAATGTAACTATATTTACTATAATAATTATATTGTACTTCTTGGGTGCAACATATTTAAATGCTTCTGTACAAAGCTGTCTTTCGGAATTTGGATTATATCCTAAAATTAAAGGTTTTGTTTTTGGAGTTGTGGGGGCATCAGAGTCACTTGGATATGCAGTTGGACCACTGGTTTCATATTATATTTATGAATATAATAAAAATTATTTATTTTTAGGTTTATTAATGGTATCTATTTTTATTACTGCAATTTATGTGGTTTTATTCAATAAATCAGGAATATAAAAATATTAACTAAAAGAAAAATCAATATGAAATAATATTAGAGTATAAAAAAGCTATAGTGATAAATAATAAAATAAACTGACTTCTTAACTTTAGATAGGGATTTAACTTCATTTGAAGTTTAGAATTTGCTATCTATAGTAGGTTATTATGACTAGTCAGCAGATAAAGTCTTCCTTATAATCAAAGGGGTTTATTATGAATATAAAAAACAATATATTATTCACTAAAAAAGAGCTTTTATATTTTTGCATTCAAAGGTTTGCTTTTGGATTTAGTTATAGTTTAATGATACCAATAATACCTTTGTATTTTAATTCATTAGGAATAAGCACATTAATTATAGGTGCAGTTATGTCATCTTATGGTTTTGCAAAGGCTTTAATACAAATACCATTTGGAGTTGTTACAAATAAAATTGGGGATAAATTATTACTAATAATATCATTTATATTTATGATACTTTCCTTAGCTACATTATCAATTGTAAGAAGAATAAGCATATTTACAATAGCTATTATTATATATTTTTTAGGTGCAACATTTTTAAATTCAGGATTACAAAATTCACTTTTAAAGTTTGGAGAAGATAAGAAAAGTGAAGGAATTGTATTTGGATTTGTAGGTGCATGTGAAGCACTTGGATATGCAATTGGACCCTTAATATCATCATATGTTTATAATTTAAGTAAGGTATGGCTTTTTCCAGGGTTATTAATTTTTACTATAGGAGTATTTGCAATTTTTATAGTATTAAAAAAGAAAGCCTTTAACATAAAAAATTCCTAAATTTTAATTTAGGAATTTTTTTTTATATTAATAGTATTATATAATGAAGCATTTACTATGTTATTTATGAAGGTAAACTGATTTAAATAAGACTTATGGGAGGTGAAAAAGATTAGTGAATTAATAAAACTTTATATAGAAAGGTATGATTTCTTTTTAAAGTTAACATTAGAACATTTAAAAATTTCAGGAATTTCTATAATAATAGCAACTCTTATAGGTGGAATTTTAGGAATATTAATAAGTGAATACAAAAAAACATCAACATTAGTCTTATCCATAACAAACTTTCTTTACACTATACCATCAATATCTTTACTTGGTTTTTTGATTCCCTTTTCAGGAATTGGGAATACTACAGCAATTATTGCACTTACTATATATGCGTTACTACCTATGATTAGAAATACTTATGCAGGAATTGATAATATAGACAAGTCGATTATAGAATCAGCTAGAGGAATGGGAAGTACGGAATTTCAAATATTATATAAAATAAAAATTCCATTAGCAACAACAGTAATTTTAGCAGGTTTTAAAAATATGGTTGTAATGACTATAGCACTTGCTGGTATTGCATCATTTATAGGGGCAGGAGGTCTTGGTATTGCTGTATATAGGGGAATAACAACAAATAACCAAACCATGACTATAGCAGGAAGTTTATTAATTGCATTATTAGCTTTATTATGTGATTTAATTATTGGAGGTATAGAGAAAATAATAAAAAGAAAGTGGAGGTTATAAAGGTGAAAAAGAAGGGAAAGGTATTAATATGTATTTTGGCAATTTTACTAATTATTATTCCAGTAGGATGTTCTAAGAAGAGTGAGAGCCTAAAAATTGCTACAAAACCAATGACAGAGCAGTTTATATTAGGCGAAATGTTAAAGATAATTATTGAAGAAAATACAAATTTAAATGTAGAAATTACAAAAGGAATAGGTGGAGGTACAAGTAATATTCATCCAGCTATATTAAAGGGAGATTTTGATATGTATCCTGAGTATACTGGTACTGGTTGGAGTTTTGTTTTGAAGGAAACAGAAATCCCAGATGATGAAACTTTATATAAACAATTACAAGAAAAATATAATAGTGAATATGATTTAACTTGGGTTAATTTGTTTGGATTTAATAATACATTTGGGTTAGTAATAAGAAAAGATTTAGCAGAAAAGTACAATATAAAAACTTATTCTGATTTGGCAAAATATCCAGAAGAGCTTACATTTGGAGCTGAATATGATTTTTATGAAAGAGATGACGGGTTTGATGCTTTATGTGAAGAATATAATATGAATTTTAAAAAATCTGTAGATTTGGATATTGGTCTTAAGTATAATGCAATAAACTCTAAGCAAATAGATGTAATGAATATATTTACTACAGATGGTCAACTTTCAAATTCAGATGTTGTTGTTTTAGAAGATGATAAGGATTTTTATCAAACTTATTATTGTGGCACTGTAGTACGTAATGATACTTTAGAAAAATATCCAGAGTTAAAAGAAGCTATTATGAAGTTAGATAATATTATAAATGAAGAAGAAATGGCCAAGCTAAATTATTTAGTTGAGACAGAAGGACAAGATGAAAGTAAGGTTGCAAAAGACTTTTTAATAGAAAAAGGTTTGGTAAAGTAATCTTTTAAAAAAGGGAGATAATATGGAGGAAAAAAGCATTATAGAAGTCAAAAATATAAGTAAAATATATGGTAATAAAGTAATACTTAAAAATATAAATTTAAAAATTAATAAAGGTGAATTTATAACTGTAATTGGTAGCTCAGGGTGTGGTAAGACTACATTTTTAAAGCTTATTAATGGTTTAATTGAACCAGATGATGGAAAAGTTTATGTAGAAGGTAATGACATCTCAAAAGTAGATAAAATAGCTTTAAGGAGAAAAATAGGTTATGTTATTCAAGAAATTGGCTTATTTCCACATATGACTGTAAGAAAAAACATATCATATGTACCTAATTTAATAAAAAAAGAAAAAAAGGATAGCATTGAAAATAGAGTTAAAGAATTAATAAATAAAGTTGGGTTAAAAGAAGAAATGTTAGATAATTATCCAAATGAACTTTCTGGCGGGCAAAGACAAAGAGTAGGTATTGCAAGGGCCTTGGCAATTAATCCAAGTATCATTTTAATGGATGAACCATTTGGAGCTATAGATGAAATAACAAGAAAATTACTGCAAGATGAAATATTAAAAATTTATAAGGAATATAATATGACAATTATATTTATTACTCATGATATTAAGGAAGCATTAAAACTTGGAACAAGGATTATGGTAATGGATAAGGGGGAGTTAATACAAATTGATACACCAGAACAATTGATTAAAAATCCTAAGAATATCTTTGTTAAAGAACTTTTGGGTGATAATAAAATAAGCTAACTTTAATTTATTTATATTATAAGTTCATCGTTATATTTTAAAATACCTTTCATAAAATATACTATGAGAGGGGGTAACATATATATGAAAAATGAAAAGAATAAGATTCCGGATTTCAGAGTAGTTTTTTTAATGTTTGTATTTTTGGGGTTACCTATAATTGTATTTCTAAATTGGCTAACAATAAATAATGAAGTTAGCATACTTATCAAAATGATAACAATTATTATATGTGTATTTTTAATAACAGTATCATATAGAGCTATTAGGTATTTTTTCTTTAAGCATTGTGGAAAAACAAAAATAAATTTGGTTGGTTATATAGTAGTACAATGTGTATCTCTAGTTATTACATTAATTATGATGGGTATAATAGTAGCATGTATACAACTTTTATGAAGTGAATATATAAAATAGTTAGCAGTAGTAGATAAAAATCTAGTACTGCTATTTTCTTTTAGTAGGATAACATAATGTATCAACATAAATTAGTTATCATTTAAATGTATAATAAATTCATCAAGTATTTTTCCTTTTAAATCAATAGCAGATACTTCAATTGTGTTAGGAAGTAAATCCATAACAACAAAATGATATACAGCAATAGGTGGTATTATAACTCCATTCTTACTATTATATTTATTTCGGAGTTTTTCACCAGCACCTCCAGAAATAATTTGATAAATATCATTTTTACCAGATACAACACGACGTGAATAATTATGCTCATGAGATGAAAATACTAATTTAATTTCATATTTATCAACTATTGACCAAAAATCATCCCTACATTTAGGATATAAATCAAGACAATGCCCAAGATGTGCACCAGTAGGAAAAGCTGGTGAGTGAAGAAAAAGTAATTTATTCTTATTACTTTGTTTACATATGTTTTCAAACCATTTTAATTGGTTATTAGTGATTTTATGGATTTCGTTATAATGAAATGAATTAAGAAATATTAATCTATAATTATCAAAGTCAATATAATAAACTGTTTTATTATATTCATCTAAATAATCAGTTACATTAAGATCAGCATAACATTTGCTAAATAGTTTTTCAAAAGTATCATCAGTAGGATTAATATTAACTTCATGATTACCTAAAACAGGAATTAAAGGCTTTGTTTCATAATAACTAGCTACTATGTTTCTAAAATCGTTAAGCTGACTTAATAAGGCATTAGAATTATTACCTCCAGCTACTGAATCTCCTAATATTACAATAAAGTCAGCAGTTGGAGTTATCTAAATAGTTTTATGAATTTTTTATCATCTATTTTATATACACTTCCTTGAGTACCTTTTCCTAATAGTTGTAGTTCATTTATATTTATATTTTCGTATATTTTCATATTGCGCCTTAAAAGAATTAATAATATTAATATATGAAATGAAAAGGATAAGGTTAATATAGAGAAAGAGATATGTTACTTATGTCATGCTAAGAAATATTTACTAAAATTAAGTGAAATGGTAAAATCATATATGAAAATAAAATATGTTCTTTATAATTATCCTATAGGATATAAAAATAGGGGCGAAGTATAAATGAAAGACAGAAAGGTAGGCAGTAAATATGCTAATAAAAAATAGTAAAGTTGCAATTATAGGGGCTGGGAATGTAGGTGTGACTACAGCCTTTTGTTTACAAAATCAGGGGCTTTGTGATGAAATTATATTAATAGATATAAATAGGGATAAAGCATTAGGTGAAGTTCTTGATTTAAATCATGCAGGTGCATTTATGAATAGAAATGTAAAAATAAGTGTAGGAGATTATAAAGATTGTAAGGATGCTGATATTGTAGTAATGACAGCTTCTGCACCTATGGCAATTACAGATAATGATCGTTTAAAAATGTTAGAAAAATCTCAAAACATAGTTAAATCAGTTGTAGATTCTGTAATGGAAAGTGGATTTGAAGGGATTTTTATCGTAGTATCTAATCCAGTTGATATTATGACTTATTATACATGGAAAATATCAGGTCTTCCGAAGAATCAAGTTATTGGAAGCGGAACAACTTTAGATACAGCTAGACTTAAATATTACTTAGCAAAACGTATAGATGTTGATCCAAGAAGTGTTGAGGCATTTGTTATAGGAGAACACGGTGATAGTGAGCTTGTATCTTGGAGCACTGTTACAGTAGGCGGAAAAGATTTTGAAAGTATTGTAAGAGATAATAAAGAGAGAGTTGGGGTAGAACCATATGATTCTCTTGAAGAAGAAACTATTAAAGGTGGATGGGAAATATTCCATAAAAAAGGAAACACATCTTATGGGATTGCAGCATCTGTAGCTGGAATAGTAAAAACTATTTTACATAATGAAAATAGAATCTTACCAGTATCTACTTTATTGTCTGGAGAGTATAATGAACATGATATTTTTATAAGTGTGCCAGCAATAATTGATCGCCAAGGAGTAAAGGAAATTGTTGAATTAAATTTAACAGAAGAGGAACAAAGAAATTTCGATAATTCATGTAAAATAGTACGTGATAAATATAAAGAGCTTAATTTTTAGTATTTGGTTATTCTAGAAGTTAAAGAAGATTATAGAAATAAATATGTTTTATATAAAAAAGAAATCTTAGCTGAAAAAAGCAACTAAGATTTCTTTTTATTTATAAATATTATCTAATTATTGTATAACTCATATAAACTATATAAATTCCTACTAAAATAATGCCATGTTTTTTTAATAGAGAATAATCTTTTTTCATAAATAGATATAATAGTATTGTTATACATAACATAAAAATAATATCTATTAATGCTAAAGTACTAATTGTTATTGGGGAAATGAAAGTAGCTAGCCCTAAAACTAGTAATATGTTAAATATATTTGATCCAATTACATTTCCAATTGCAATTTCAGTTTCACCTTTCTTTATTGCAACTATAGAAGTAACAAATTCAGGTAATGATGTTCCAATAGCAACAATAGTTAAACCAACTAAATTTGCACTCATACCGAATAAAGTTGCAATGGAAGTAGCAGAATCAACAACCATATCTCCACCTATAACAATACCTAAAATTCCTATTACACTTAAAATAACAGTTTTTAATATTGGAGTTTGTGTAGTAGTATCACTTTCAGCTAAGGCAATTTCATTATCAGATGAACTATCTAAATTTGTTGCAGATTTGGCCATTTTAACTGTGGAATATAAAAAGTATACAAAAACAATTAATAATATTAATCCTTCAATTCTGCTTATATATTTATTAATTCCAAATACTAAAAGCAAACCACTTACAATTAATAAAAAAGGTGTATCCTTTTTTATTGTATTTTTTTGTACAGGTAGCTTAGATATTAGTGAAGAAACACCAAGAACTACAAGAATATTAAAAAAGTTTGAACCAACTACATTAGCTACGCTCATATCGTTTTGCCCAGATAATGAAGATGTAATACTTACAGCAGCCTCAGGAGCACTTGTCCCCATTGCAACTATGGTAAGTCCTATTATCATTGATGGAATATTAAATTTTCTTGCTATAGAAGCAGCTCCATCAACAAATAAATCAGCTCCTTTTATAAGAAAAAAGAAACCTATAATTAAAAGAATAAATGACATAGTATATCCTCCAAAAATTTGATAAAAATTATGTGCTAAATAGAAAGATATCATATGAAAGGTAAAGTTACAAATTTTTTTTATGATTAAACTTAAAAAATAATATTTTTTCTTATCCTATGAGGTTTGATTTTATATAACTTATATAAAGAGTTAGTTTATGAATACATAGATTATTTTATAAAGGTAGATTTTATAATTAATAAGTTTTCATAAGTTTGTTTTAGTATACTAATTAAAGGCAAAAAAATAGAGATCGTATTTATAAATTTTACAGACTACTAATACTATTTATTAGAGGTCTGTAAAATCTATTTTTAATTTAAATTAGATAATTATCTAGTAACTTCATCAACTATAAAAGCTGGTATAGTCATTTCGGCACCTAAAACTGTGGTATAAGTCATATTACCAGCAGATGAACCTTTAAAGTATATATAGTCATTTTCTAATAAAGTTTCAGTTTTTATGCTATCATCAATTTCAACTAGCATTATAGTATCATAGTTTCCGTTTATTGCTACTCTGTATTGAGTATATCCATTACCATTCATGACTTGAATAATTTTACCTTCGAATTGACCTAGTGTTCCGATTTTACCCTCTCTAGCTATGTCTTCCCAAGTTAGACCAGTTTCATATTTATGAGCTTCAGCTTCTTTAGCAGCGGCTTCTTCTTGTGCTTTCTTTTCAGCAGCAGCCTTTTCTTCAGCCTCTTTTTTTGCTTTTTCCTCAGCTTCTTTTTGGGCCTTTTCTTGCGCAATTCTTTCTTCTTCGGCTTTACGTTCCTCTTCTTTCATTTCAAACCAAGGAGCAGCTTCTTCTACCTTTTTTGTAAGGAGTGAGTTTTCTTCCTCTAAGTCTTTAATAGATTTTTTTAACTCAGTTACTTTTTCATTAAGTGATTCACCATATTCCTTGGAGCTTTCATAGAGAGAATTTAAAGTTTTGTATTCTTCAGTTCCTTCTACAGGTGTTGAAAAAATAACGTTTACAATTAGTGCTAAAACAAAACCTAAAGCTATTAATCCTAATCTTTTGGAATAAATAATTACTACATTTAAGAAATCTTCTTTAGTAGCTCCGATAATCCAATCTGTGAAATCTTCTTTTATTTCACTAAATTTTTTCATATTAACCTCCAAGTAAGTGCTAATAGAGTATATGAAAATACATATAAAATAATTCATTTTGAGAATACTTATAAAATATATAAATCAAATATTTTTAAGAAAATGATTACAAAATGTGTTGACAAACATATACGTACAAGTTATTATTGATACATAGACAAGATGTACGTACAGGTTGTTGATAGCGTAGGACAATAATATGCGTACAGGTCATTATGTTAGGAGGTAAAAAGATGGGAAAGTATATTGATGACTCAAAAGCGTTACTAGAATACATTGGCGGAAAAGAAAACATTAGTGCAGTTACACATTGTGTAACTCGTATGAGATTTGTATTAAAGGATACAAGTAAAGCAGATAAAGAAAAAATAGAAGCATTAAAATGTGTAAAAGGAACATTTATTCAAGCTGGACAATTCCAAGTAATAATTGGAAATACAGTTACTGATTTTTACAATGACTTTGTAAAGGTTTCTGGTATTGAAGGAGTAAGTAAGGATAGTGTTAAAGATGCAGCTAAATCAAATATGAGCTTTATTCAAAAGTTAATGGCAAATTTAGCAGAGATATTTTCACCACTTATTCCAGCAATTATAGTTGGAGGTCTTATTTTAGGATTTAGAAATATCATAGGTGATGTAAAGTTCTTCGAAGATGGAACAAAAACATTAATTGAAATATCACAATTTTGGGCAGGAACTTATAGTTTCTTATGGCTAATAGGTGAAGCGATATTCCACTTCTTACCTGTAGGAATCGTATGGGCAATTACTAAGAAGATGGGAACTACTCAAATACTTGGTATAGTATTAGGTATTACATTAGTATCACCACAACTTTTAAATGCATATGCGGTATCAGGTGGAGCTGATATTCCATTCTGGGATTTTGGATTTGCTAAAGTTAATATGATTGGATATCAAGCACAAGTTATTCCAGCGATATTAGCAGGGTTTGTATTAGTTTATTTAGAGAAATTCTTTAGAAAAATATCACCAGCTGCAATTTCAATGATAATAGTACCATTCTTTGCATTAGTACCATCAGTACTTATAGCACATACAGTACTTGGACCTATTGGTTGGAAAATTGGAGATATGATTTCAACAGTTGTTTATTCAGGATTAACTTCATCATTTAGTTGGTTATTTGCAGGTATATTTGGATTTGTTTATGCTCCATTAGTTATTACTGGTTTACATCACATGACAAATGCAATTGACCTTCAATTAATGTCACAAGTTGGTGGTACATTATTATGGCCAATGATTGCTTTATCAAATATTGCTCAAGGATCAGCTGTACTTGCAATGATATACTTACAAAGAAAAAATGAAGAAGAAAAGCAAGTTTCAATACCAGCATGTATTTCAGCATATTTAGGTGTAACAGAACCAGCATTGTTTGGTGTTAACTTAAAATATGGATTCCCATTTATTTGTGGAATGATTGGTTCAGGTATTGCAGCAGTAATATCAGTAGCAACAGGAGTTATGGCAAATGCAATTGGTATAGGGGGTATTCCTGGAATACTTTCAATTCAACCTCAACATATGTTAATGTTTGCTGTAGCTATGGTAGTAGCAATAGTAATTCCATTTGTATTAACAATAATTGTTGGAAGAAAAAAATTAGGAAATGCATCAGTAGATGCTAAAGTAAAGAAAGCTGCTTAATAAGATATAAAAAATTATAAAAGGATGATATATGAATAGTATAAAATTACTAGGCATATATCGTCCATTATTTGCTAGATAGAAGGAGATAGTTAAAATGAAAGATTTTAGAGAAAGTGTAGTTTATCAAATATACCCTAAGTCATTTAATGATTCAAACGGAGATGGAATTGGAGATATAAACGGAGTAACAGAAAAACTAGATTATTTAAAAGAACTTGGTGTAGATTATATATGGTTAACTCCTGTTTATGTATCTCCTCAAAAAGATAATGGATATGACGTTGCAGATTACTACAAAATAGATCCAAGAATGGGGACTATGGAAGATTTCGATAATCTTGTAGAGGAAGCAAAAAAAAGAAATATTGATATTATGTTAGATATGGTATTTAATCATACTTCTACTGAACATGAGTGGTTTAAAAAAGCTTTAAAAGGTGATAAGAAGTATAAAGATTTCTATATATTTAAGGAAGGGAAAAATAATGAACCTCCAACTAATTGGGTTTCAAAATTTGGTGGTAATGCTTGGGAGTATGTAGAAGAGTTTAATGAATATTATCTTCACTTATTTGACGTTACACAAGGTGATTTAAATTGGGATAATGAAGAAGTAAGAAGTGAAATTTATAAAGTAGTAAACTTTTGGTTAGATAAAGGGGTAAAAGGCTTTAGATTAGATGTAATTAATCTTATTTCAAAGCCAGAAGTGTTTGAAAGTGACAATATAGGTGATGGAAGAAGATTTTATACTGATGGACCTAATATTCATAAGTATTTAAAAGAACTTAATAAAAATACATTTGGTAAGTATGAAGATATAATTACAGTTGGAGAAATGTCTTCAACATCAGTAGATAATTGTATTAAGTATTCAAATCCTGAAGAAAAAGAACTTTCAATGGTGTTTAATTTCCATCATTTAAAGGTTGACTATAAAAATGGTGATAAGTGGACAATGATGGATTTTGATTTTAAGATGTTAAAAGATATATTCAAACAATGGCAAGAGGAAATGCAAGAGGGTAATGGATGGAGTGCAGTATTTTGGTGCAATCATGATCAACCTAGAGCAATATCTAGATTTGGAAATGATAAAAAGTATCATAATGAAAGTGGTAAAATGTTAGCAACAACTATTCATATGATGAGGGGAACTCCTTATATTTATCAAGGTGAAGAGTTTGGAATGACTAATCCTTACTTTGATTCAATAGAAGAATATAGAGATGTTGAATCTATAAATTATTATAATATATTAAAAGAACAAGGTGAAACTGAAGAGGATATTTTAGAAATATTAAGATCAAAATCAAGAGATAATTCAAGAACTCCGATACAATGGAATAGTAAAGAAAATGCAGGGTTTACTGTAGGAACTCCATGGATACCAGTTAGTAAAATGTATAAAGAAATAAATGCGGAAAAGGCATTAGAAAATAAGGATTCAGTATTTTACCATTATAAAAAGTTAATATCTTTAAGAAAAGAATATGATGTTATTTCAAAAGGTAATATAGAAATGATATTAGAAGAACATAACAAAGTATTAGCTTATACAAGAAATTATGAAAATAAAACTTTAGTAGTTTTAAATAACTTCTATGGTGAAGAAACAATGGTAAAATTACCATCAGAATTATTATGCAATGAATATAAAGTAAATACATTAATATCAAATTATTCAAATTCTAGAAAATTAAAGGAAGAAATAATACTTAGACCATATGAGTCAATAGTTTATTATATTGAGAAATAGTAGATATTTATGATAAAATAACTATGGTGATGAAATGGATAAGAAGTATTTAAATATATATAACATTATAGTTAATAAAATTGAAAGTAAAGAATATGTAGCAAATGATAAATTACCTTCTGAAAAGGAATTAATGGATGAGTATAATGTCTCAAGGGATACTGTAAGAAAATCTTTAAATATGCTAGAACAAAATGGATATATTCAAAAAAGTAAAGGAAAAGGTTCATTTGTTTTAGATATAAATAAGTTTAATTTCCCAGTTTCAGGTGTAGTTAGTCTTAAAGAGCTTAGTGAAAAGTCAGGAAGGGCTATTGAAACAACAGTTGAGGCTTTAGAGTGTATTATTCCTAAAAAAAACATTTCAAAAGGGCTTGAGATAAATGAAGATGAGAAAGTATGGAGAATAGTAAGAGCAAGAACTATAGATGGAGAAAAGGTAATATTAGATAAGGATTACGTAGTTCAAAAATTTGTAGAAAATCTTACTGAAGATATATGCAAGAATTCTTTATATGAATATGTTGAAAATGTGTTAGGATTAAAGATAGCATATGCAAAAAAAGAAATAACAGTTCAAAATGCTTCAGAGGAAGATAAAAAGTATTTAGATATGAAGGGCTTTGATATGATAGTAGTAGTTAAAAGCTATACATATTTAGATGATACAAGTTTATTTCAGTATACAGAGTCAAGACATAGGCCAGATAAATTTGTATTTGTAGATTTCGCAAGAAGACATTAATAAAAAGGTGCACTTATAAATTGATACCTATAGACTAGACACTTATAAAAAAGTGTTTAAGTTTATAGATATCAGTTTACATCAGTGCACTTTTTTTTATTAATTAATTAATAAATATATTTATTTAATAGTTAAATAATTTGAATTTTCATGTAGGTAATAAAATAAATACTATAATTTTGGTGATATTTTTCGGGTATTTAAAGTAAAAGGTTAATATTATAATTAATTACATATAAAATTTAATTGTATTTTTATAATAATTAGATTATAAATTTTAACTATATAAAAGGATGGGAATAGATATGACTAAAATAAATTTGCATGGTGAATGGAATTTTCAATTAGATAAAGATAAACAAGGATTAAATAATGAATTATATAAAAAAGAATTAAATGATACAATTACTTTACCAACAACAACTTCTGAAGCAAAGAAAGGTGAAATAAATACTGATAGAGAAGTTGGATATCTTACTGATTTATACAAATTCGAAGGATTTGCTTGGTTTTCTAAAGAAGTAGAATTTCCAAATAAAAGTGAAAATGATTATATAGAATTAATAATGGAAAGAACAAGGATAACACACCTTTGGATAGATGATAATTATGTGGGAACATATAATAGTTTATGTACATCTCATCATTACGATATTACCCCTTATGTAAACAATAACAAGCACAAGGTAACTATAATGGTTGATAATACCTCATATCCAACAAAAGGTGGACATATGACTTCACCAGATACTCAAACAAATTGGAATGGAATTACTGGGGAAATTTCTATTAAAATTACTAATAAAACTAGATTATCAAATGTTAAGTTTTATCCTAATATCGAAGATAAATCTGTTATAGTAAGAGGAAATATTTTAGGTAATAAAATAGAAAAAGTTTCATTGACAGCTTTTGATGAGATTAAAGTATTTGATAAAAAAGGTTATAACATAAATAATAATTCATTTGAAGTAAAGTACTTAATGGGAGAGGATGTTCAACTTTGGAGTGAATATAATCCACATACTTATAAAATGAAAATACAAATTCAAAATGAAGAAAAAGTTATAAATGAAGATACTTATTCATTTGGTATGTTATCTTTTAAAACTAATGAAAAGAAGTTTTTAATAAATGGACAAGAGACTTTTCTTAGAGGAAAACATGATGGGTTAATTTTTCCTTTAACAGGATATGCACCAACAGATTTAGAAAGCTGGATAAAGGTTTTAAAAACATCAAAGGAATACGGTATTAATCATTATAGATTCCATACATGCTGTCCACCTAAAGCTGCTTTTGAGGCAGCAGACATTGTTGGTATTTATATGGAACCAGAACTACCTTTCTGGGGGACAATAACAACAAAAGAAGATGAAAATCATGATGAAGCTATGGAAGAGTATTTAATTAAAGAAGGATATAGAATGTTAGATGAATTTGGTAATCATCCATCATTTGTTATGATGTCTTTAGGTAATGAATTATGGGGAAGCAAGGAAACTCTAAATTCTATTTTAAAGGGATATAAAGAATATGATAATAGACATCTTTATGTACAAGGATGTAATAACTTCCAATGGGCACCATGTATTTTAGAAGAGGATGATTTCTTTAGTGGAGTTCGTTTTACAGGTGATAGATTATATAGAGGTTCTTATGCAATGTGTGATGCTCCACAAGGTCATATACAAACAGACGCACCAAATACAATTCATAATTATGATGAAATAATAAGACCAACTTCAAAGAAAAAAAGTTCAGCAGGGGAAGTTGGAGTTAAGCAAATTCAATATGGAACTGGAGTAAAAGAAGTACTTGTGTCTGAAACAGAAGAGTTTATTCCTAAGGTACCAGTTATTTCACATGAAATTGGACAATATGAAACTTTTCCTAATTTCAAAGAAATAGATAAATATACTGGAGTATTAAAAGCTAGGAATTTCGAAGTGTTTAAAGAGCGTTTAGAGGAAAAAGGATTAATTGATAAGGCTGATATGTACTTTAAAGCATCAGGTAAATTAGCAGCAGAATGCTATAAAGGTGAATTAGAAACAGCATTTAGAAGCAATGAATTAGCAGGATTCCAATTGCTAGACTTGCAGGATTTTAGTGGACAAGGAACTGCTTTAGTAGGGATTTTAGATGCTTTTATGGATAATAAGGGAATAATATCATCAGAAGAATGGAGAGAGTTCTGTTCGGATTGTATATTGCTTGGAGAGTTTTCAAAGTATGTATGGGATGCAGGAGAAAAATTTAACTGTAATATAAAACTTACTAATTATAGAAAAGAAATTAAAAATTGCAATATGGTTTTAAAGATAGAACTTGTGAATGAAACAAGTTGTCTATGGAAGGAAGAAGTAATAGTAAGTAAACTTGCTATTGGTGTAAATAATTTATCAACTGTAAGCTTTCAATTACCAAAATGTGAAGTACCACAAAAATATACATTTAAATTAACAATTGAAGATTTAGATATATTAAATCACTATGAGTTATGGGTATATCCTATAGTCCCAGAATTAGATAAAGAAAATATTATTATTACTGATGATTTATTAGAAGTGATAAGTGGAGTTTCAAATAATAAAAAGATATTATATTATCCAAAAGAAGAGGAAAATATAAATTCAATTGAAGGAACTTATTGTACAGATTTCTGGTGTTATCCAATGTTTAGATCTATTTCAGAAAGTATGGGTAAACCTATACCAGTAGGAACAATGGGATTATTAATAAATGATAAACATCCTGCATTAATGAATTTTCCATGCGAGTTTTATTCAACTCCACAATGGTGGGATATTATTATGAATTCCCGTTTATCTATTTTAGATAATGTTAAGATTGATCCAATTGTACAAATGATTGATAATTTTGAGAGAAATCATTTGTTAGGATTAGTTTATGAATTTAAAGTAAATGAAGCTAAAATTTTAGTTTGCAATTCACCCCTTAAAGAAATAGTGGATAGTAGTCCAGCAGAATGGCTTCAATATAGTTTAATTAAATATATGGAAAGTAAAGATTTTAAGCCAGAGAAAACTATTAGGATAGATACGTTTAATAGTATATTTAATAGTAAGTAATAGAGACAAAAAATGATGTAGCCTCCGAGTCAATTATTCAAATTGGATTAGGAGGCTTTATTATCTTTTTCTTGTATCTCTCTTATAAGCATACATTACCTCCAGTAAAAAGTGTTTATTATAACTATTATAACAAAGAAAGCTCTTTTAACTTAAAAAATAATATATTTAATGTAAAAATAATAGAAAAATGTAATTGTTATCACATAAAAGAGGGATATTTCATGATATAATAAAAAAATAAATAAAAATAAGAATGTAAAAATACGAGATATAATTATGTTATTTTTATATTTAGTTTTATTAAATAATTAGATATTAAGTAGGGGAGTAAATATTATGAAGAAATTTATAAAAGAACAGGTGCTAAAAGTAGTAGATACACTTGAGACTATAATAGGGGTACTTTTAGCAATTTGTATTGGAATATCTGTTATATATCTAATTTTTGATATTACATCGGTATTCTCATTTAGAAATAATTTAGATGCATTTAATGATTATCTTTCAATAGCATTTAACTTTGTTATTGGAATAGAATTTATAAAGATGTTATGTAAACATACACCAGAAACTGTAATTGAAGTTTTACTTTTTGCTATTGCAAGACAATTAATAGTTGAACACATGACAATATTCCAAAATTTAATAGGGGTACTAGCTATAGCAGCATTGTTTGCTACAAGAAAGTACTTATTTTATAACTTTGATGAAGTTGATAAAACTATTTATAGAAGTAGTGAAAGAGTAAAAAGGATAAACTTTTTAGAACATATCGATATACCACATGAAAATAAAGAAGATACATTAGAAGATATTGTACTAAAGGAAATAGAAGCAAGAAAACTAGAGTTAGGCACAGGAGTATGTATTTATTATCCAGGATTTGCATTAAGAGTAGCAAAAATAACAAATAATGTTGTAACAAGAGTTGAAGTTATACGTTCAATGAAAAAGAAATAAGGATTTAATTATAAAAAAGAGAAGTTGCACAACTAAGTAAATAGGGTACAACTTCTCTTTTTATTATTATAATATGAATTATGGATTGGTAAATAAATCTATTGTAAAATATTAAATATGATGATTTATTCTAATGTATTTAACAGTAATAAACATTTTGTTTATGTTAAGTTTATTATTTAGTATCATTATTAATTTAATTACTACAGTTATTACAGGGGTTTTAATGTATATATCATTTGCTCTAGGAATTTTAAATGAAAAAAATATTACAGATATAATGGTATTACCTATAATTACATTAGTTTCATGTATTTTAATAGGTGTTGTAGTTTCTGCATGTTCAAGTAGAGCTGTATTAAAAAATGTTATAGAGTTTATCGAAGCAACAGATAAACTATCACGTGGAGATTTTTCAGCCCGTTTAAATATAAGAAAGCCACCTGAATTTAGAATATTATCTAAAAATTTTAATACAATGGCAGAAGAATTAGGTAGTATTGAAGTATTACGTACAGATTTTATAAATAATTTTTCTCATGAATTTAAAACACCAATTATATCTATTAAAGGCTTTGCGGAAATTTTAAAGGATGATGATCTTTCTAAAGAAGAAAGAAATGAATATTTAGATATAATTATAGAAGAATCTAAAAGGTTAACATCACTTGCTACTAATGTTTTAAATCTTTCTAAAATTGAAACTCAAGCTATATTATTTATAGGAGCAACTGGTGCTGGTAAAAGTACATTAATTAATCTTATTCCACGTTTTTATGATGCTACAGAAGGTGAAGTATTAGTGGATGGAGTTAATGTAAAAGAATATGATCAAAAATATCTTAGAAATAAATTAGGATATGTTTCTCAAAAGGTTACTTTATTCGAAGGAACAGTTGAATCAAATGTAGCATTTGGAGAAAATGGCAAATCAGAAATTACAAAAAATGATGTTATTTATGGGGTATATGCAGCACAAGCAGCTGAGTTTGTTGAAAATTTAGATGGAGAATATGATGCTCATATTTCACAAGGTGGTACTAACCTTTCAGGAGGTCAAAAGCAACGTTTATCAATAGCAAGAGCAATAGCACGTTATCCAGAAATATTAATTTTTGATGATTCATTCTCAGCTCTTGATTACAAAACAGATAGCAAACTTCGTAAATTCTTGAAAAAAGAAAGTATAGGAACAACAATGCTTGTCGTAGCTCAAAGAATAAGTAGTATAAGAGATGCAGATAAGATTATTGTATTAGAAGATGGTCAAATGGTTGGTATAGGAAAACATGATGAATTAATGAAAACATGTAATGTATATAAAGAAATTGCATACTCTCAACTTTCAAAGGAGGAATTAGCTGTGGACATGGAAGCAGCTTGTTCAGATATTTCAGAGGAGGAGGTTGTATAATGAATAGAAACAAAAGTAAAAATTCAGAAAAAAGTTTAAGTAAGCTTATAACTTATTGTAAAAAATATATTCCAGTAATAATTATTGCTTTGACCAGTGCAGTTATAGGAACTATATTAACTATAATAGGACCTGATAAGCTATCAGAAATGACAGATATTATTACAGCTGGGATAATGACTAGTATTGATTTAGATAAAATAGCATCAATAGGACTAACATTAGTTGCTATATACGTAATTAGTGCAATTTTAACTTTTGCTCAAGGTTATATTATGGCAACTATTACACAAAAAGTTTCTAAAAACTTAAGAAGTGATATTTCTAAGAAAATAAATAAATTACCAATGTCATATTATAACAATAATACTACTGGGGATTTACTTTCTCGTGTTACAAATGATGTAGATACTATAGGGCAAGCGTTAAATCAAAGTGTTGGAACATTAATTAGTGCAATATGTTTATTCTTTGGTTCTTTAATTATGATGTTAAAGACAAATGTCATAATGACAGTAACTGCAGTACTAGCTACAATGATTGGTTTTGCACTAATGATGATAATTATGAAAAGCTCTCAAAAGTATTTTATGAGACAACAAGAATATTTAGGAAAAATTAATGGACATGTTGAAGAAGTATATTCAGGGCATACTATTGTAAAAGCCTATAATGCAGAAGAACAAATGGATAATAAGTTCAGGGCTTTAAATTCAACACTTAAAAATAGTACATTTAAAGCTCAATTCCTATCAGGATTAATGATGCCTATTATGACATTTATAGGAAATTTAGGATATGTTGCAGTTTGCGTAGTAGGTGCATCTCTTGCAATGAATGGTAATATTTCTTTTGGGGTAATTGTAGCATTTATAATGTATGTTCGTTACTTTACTCAACCTTTAGCTCAAATGGCTCAAGGAGTTCAAAATTTACAATCAGCAGCTGCTGCAAGTCATCGTGTTTTTGAATTTTTAGAAGCAAAAGAAATGGAAGATGAAAGTCATAAGACTAAATCACTTGAAAATGCTAAAGGAAAAGTAGAATTTAAAAATGTTAAGTTTGGTTATGAAGGATCAGATAGAATAATAATCAATGATTTTTCTGCAATTGCAAAGCCAGGTCAAAAAGTTGCCATAGTTGGGCCTACAGGGGCAGGTAAATCTACACTAGTAAATTTACTAATGCGTTTTAATGAAATTAATAGTGGTGAAATTTTAATTGATGATATTCCTACAAGTGATTTAACAAGGGAAAATATTCATGATTTATTCTGCATGGTACTACAAGATACATGGTTATTTGAAGGTACAATTAGAGAAAACCTTGTATATAACAAAGAAGGAGTAAGTGATGAGGTTATAAAAGAGGCATGTAAAGCAGTTGGTTTAGATCACTTTATTGAAACATTACATGATGGATATAACACAATTTTAAATGATAAAGTTAATTTATCTGCAGGACAAAAGCAACAGCTTACAATTGCAAGAGCAATGATTAAAGATGCTCCAATGTTAATTTTAGATGAAGCAACAAGTTCAGTAGATACAAGAACAGAGCTTTTAATTCAAAGTGCAATGGATAAGCTTATGGAAGGAAGAACATCTTTTGTTATAGCTCATAGACTTTCAACTATTAAGAATGCTGATGTTATTCTTGTATTAAAAGATGGAGATATTTTAGAGAGTGGAAATCATGAAGAGTTACTTGCTAAGGATGGATTCTATGCAGAGTTGTATAATAGTCAATTTGAACAGGTAGCTTAATATAGAAAAAAGTAATAAAGATTTATTTCTTTGATTACTTATTGAAAAATAAGAATATATATCTAAAATATATTTATAAATTATTGTAATATATATATAATATACACAAAGAGATGATGTTGTTAAACAACACCGTCTCTTTGTTTTTTTTAGATGGAATTAAAATGCAGCTAATTCACTAATTCAAAGAATGAAAGAATAAGGCAATTTTTAAAAAGTATATTATAGAGTTTAATAATCCAATAAGAATTTACCTCTTTCTTAGTGGATTAAATTTTGGCAAATATATTGGAAAAAGTTGAAGTTTAAACTAAATTTAATTATACTAAAACAGTTAAAGGTTAAATTATTTAAACTTATAAAAACAAATGAATGAAAATATAAAGAAGTATTGGCAAGAAAAATCTAGAGCTTAAGGAGAATAAAATGGAATTTAGAAAATCGATAAAATCAGATGTTAGTAGAATAATGGAAATTATTAGACAGGCTCAAGAGTATTTTAAATTACAAGGAATTAATCAATGGCAAAATAATTATCCAAACAAAGAAGTAATAAATAATGACATAGATAATGGGCAAAGCTATGTAATGTTAAAAGATAATAATATAGTAGCAACTACAGTTGTTTCATTTAAAGAAGAAAAATCATATGAAAATATTATTGATGGTAAATGGATTACAAATGATAAATACGGGGTAATTCATAGAATAGCAGTAGATAGTAATTATAAAGGATTAGGTTTATCGCATGAAATTATTAAATATTCAGAAGAGCTTTGCTTAAGCAATAATATACATAGTATTAGAGTTGATACTCATGAGGAAAATATACCAATGCAAAATTTACTTAAGAAAAATAATTTCAAATATTGTGGAATTATCTTTTTAGAAGATGGTGCAAAAAGAATAGCTTTTGAGAAAACTATATAAAAATAAAAGAGTAATAGTAGAAAAGGGGAAGTAAAGATGATAAGACCAATTGTAAAAGATGAATTATTTTTAGCTCAAAAATCAGAAGATGCCAATAAAGAAGATGCAAGCATAATTGAAGATTTAATAGATACATTAAGAGCAAATATTGAAGAGTGTGTTGGAATGGCTGCAAATATGATAGGCGTTAAAAAGCGTATTATAGTGTTTGCTGCTGGAGAGTTAATAGTACCAATGGTAAATCCAGTTATTTTAAAAAAGCAAAAAAGATATGAAGCAGAAGAATGTTGTTTATCATTAACTGGTTTTAGAAAAGCTATAAGATATGAAGAAATTGAAGTAGAATATTTAGATGCAAATTTTAATAAACAAAAGCAAAAATTTACTGGGTTTGTAGCTCAAATTATTCAACATGAAATAGATCATTGTAATGGAATTATAATATAGTAAAATTATTTTATACACAAAAGAGGTATCTTATGAATAAAAAGAGAAATATAATAATAGCTATACTACTTGGACTATTTATTTTAGGAAGTATAGTATTTGTAGCTATAAAGGTTGAAAAGCAACCTGAAATAAAAGAAGATATAAAAAAAGAGGAAACAAATGAAAAAGTAGATTCAGATATAATGGATTTCCTTAATGCAATTGCGGGAGTTAAAGCTGAAGAACTAGAAATAATAAATAACCCTATAATTGGAGTTAAAGGTAAAATATTTGTACCAGAAGAATCAATAGTAAATGGTATAAATTACTTTTTAGAAAAGACAAAAAATAATAAAATGAGTAACTTAGAAGCAGTTACTGAAGACAATAATATTAGTTTATATGTTAATTATGCAGTTACAGATAAAATTAGTACACCTATTAAGGTTGATATATCGCCTAATTTAAATGAAAATAAGGACCTAGTTATTAATATTGGATCAGTAAAGATTCTTGATTTAAAGTTAGCTGATTTTATTGTAAATTTAGCATTAAAAACTTTCATTAAAGACTGGTTTGTAAATAGTGATATTATAGTAGCGTATGAAAATAATAAAGTAATAATTTCTAAAGAAAATTTTAATGGAATAGATTTAAATTCTATTTTAGTAAGTGATGAGGGAATAACTTTAGATATGATGATTGATGCAAATATATTACAAAAGTAAAATTAAACTGCACATGAATTATAATATGGTATGAAATAATTTATAATAATGATTTTGGAGTGAAAAATATATTAAATGAAAAATATTCACAAAGTAAAAGTGCTTTGTGAATCTTTTATTTTTATATAATTAGTAAATTTTAGTAATTGGCTTTTTCTTTTAATGCAGGAATAAATGTTTTAAACAAAAATAAGCAAAGACAAACAGCTGCAAAGATTATTCCTATAGGATATGCTATTGTTGTTGAAAGTTTAAATCCTTCTTCTGCATATAAAATATAAGTACAGCTTACAGCGGACATGAATGTTGCCGGTAATGCTGCAATTAATGATGAAGCAGGTTTAGCAACTTTAGCATATTTAGCAAGATATACAGAGCCTGCCCAAAGTACGATCATAGCTAATGTTTGGTTAGACCATGAGAAATATCTCCAAACAACAGAGTAATCGATAAGGGAAATTAAATATCCAATTCCAAGAAGAGGTACTGCTAACATAAGTCTCTTAGGAATTTTAGTTTGGTCAATTTTAAACCAATCTGCAATGGTAAGCCTTGCACTTCTAAAGGCTGTATCACCTGAAGTAATTGGACAAACAATAACACCAATCATTGCAAGTACACCACCAAATTTACCTAGTAAACCAATAGACATTTCATAAACAGTAGATGAATTACCACCACCAGCTGCAAGTAATCCACCAGTACCCTTATAGAAAGCAACACCAGCTGAAGCCCAAATAAGAGCAATTATACCTTCAGCAACCATTGCGCCATAAAAGATCTTTCTGCCGTTTTTTTCATTATTAATGCAACGTGAAATTATTGGTGATTGAGTTGCATGGAAACCAGAAATAGCACCACATGCAACGGTTATAAACATTAATGGCCAAATTGGAGCACCATTTGGATGAAGATTTTCAAAGGTAATTTCCATCATTGGATTAGTTCCACTATGAGCAATTGTTGCACCTGCAATACCAAGAGCCATAACTATTAGACATATACCAAATATAGGATAAAGTTTACCTATGATTTTATCAATAGGTAATAAGGTAGCTAAAAAATAATAAATTAATACAACGATTGTCCAAAATGTAATATTCATAAAATTTGGAGTAAGCTTTGCTAAAAGACCAGCAGGGCCTACCATAAATACGACCCCAACCATAACAAGTAAAATTACTGAAAAAACTCTCATAACATTTTTCATTACTTTTCCTAAGTAAATACCAACTATTTCAGAAATACTAGCACCATCATTTCTAACTGATAACATACCACTTAGAAAATCATGAACACCTCCGGCTAATATAGTACCAAAAACAATCCAAAGATATACAGATGGTCCCCATATAGCTCCAGATAAAGCACCAAATATTGGTCCAAGACCCGCTATGTTAAGAAGTTGAATTAAGAAAGATTTCCAAGGTTTCATTGGCATATAGTCAACTCCATCTGGATGAACTAAAGCTGGAGTTTTTCTATCAAATTCTGGACCAAATACCTTTTCAACAAGTTTACCATAAAGAAAATAGCCAAGAATTAAAATAGCTAGACAGACAAAAAAACTAATCAAAATAAGTCCTCCTTGAATAATTATTTTTGAATATAACAGCAGTAATGAAACGTTTACAAAAGATATCTTTTAGTAAAAATATATGTAGCTAATATATTTATTAGTACTAAATTATAATAATTTGTTAGTACCTAATTTGTAATAGATTTTTATAAATTTAATATTATTATATCTTTTTGTAAATACTATTTATGTGATTTTAAACATAAGGAGACGAATTAATGAAAAGAGAACATTATATAGTAAATGGAATAGCAAATGAAAATATGAAAACACAAATTAAAAATTCACTTGAAAAAATAGATGGAGTAAATAATGTTTGTGTGGATATGTCAAGGGGAAGTGTTGAAGTTATATATAACAACCCAGCTACAGAACAAGAAATAAGAAGTTGCATAGAAAATACTGGCCATAAAATAGAATAAGAAATAAGCAATAAATAAGGTTAATTTTTTTAATGAAATTAACTTTATTTTTTTGTAAAAATTAAAGAGAGTATTTGTATTATATAAATGAAAAGTTAAAAAATATGGCTTTAATATTTTCATTATTTAGTAGCGATTTAGAATGAAAATCTAGAATATATAATGTTAAAAAAAATAGAAAAATAGAGTTTTAAAAGAAAAGTGGTGAATTATGACACAAATTCAGAACAATAGCATTAGACTTTTCATAATATAAACTAAAGGAGTGTGTTAATTATGAAAATTGCAGTTAGAGGAGGACATTGTCCAAATGTTCCAGGATCAAGTGCTTTAATAGATGAATTGACAGAAGATAGATTAGTAAAAAATGCAGTAATTAAATATTTAAAACAATTAGGAATAAATGTTCTTGATGTTACACCACCAGATACAACTTCATCTTCATCTTCAGACTTAAGTTATGGGGTTAATGAAGCTAATAATTGGGGTGCTGACTTATTTGTATCAATACACTTTAATAATGCTTATAGCTCTTATAATGGAGCGTTAGGAACTGAAGTATGTGTTTATTCTGAATATGATACAGCTAAAAGAGTCGTTAATAAAATGGCTTCTTTAGGATTTAAAAATAGAGGACAAAAAGTAAGAACTGGTTTGTATGAATTGAGGCATACTAGCATGAAATCAATGATAGTAGAAGTTTGTTTTGTTGAAGCAACTGAAGATGTTGCTTTATATAAGAAGCTCGGTTATGATAAAATTGGTAAGACAATAGCAGAGGCTATAGTCAATAGTTCTACAAATTCAACAGACTCTACAACACCTGAGCCTACTCCATCAAACCCACCAACTACTAATTATGATAGCTGGGTGGCTAGATTACAAGAAGAATGCAATAAACAAGGTTTTTCAAATCAAAAGGTAGATGGTATTGCAGGTCCTAATACTTTAAATGGATGCCCTATGTTAAAGCAAGGTGCTAGGGGCAATATTACAAAGTTACTTCAAGAAAAATTAGGTATAAGTGCTGATGGAATTTTTGGAGCTAATACTAAAGCAGCAGTTATTTCTTATCAAAAAGCTAATGGATTATCTGCTGATGGAATTGTAGGACCTAATACTTGGAAAAAATTATTAGGTTTATAATTATTTAAGTCAAGGATTATTGGACAAACCTTAAAGTTTAATATGGTGTTGTTCATATCCTTGCTTTTCTTATTTCCATGGGATATAATGCACTTTAGTAATTAGGATTACCAATATAAGGAGAAAGAAAAATGAATAATTTACTAAAACTAAAAAGAAAAGACGGAGTAATGGTAGATACACAATTAATAGAATTAAAATTATCAGATATAGATAAGATAATGGAGCTTCAAGAAGCTATAATAAATGGATTAGAAAATAAAGAAATTTATGCAGAAACAGAAAAAGATGAGTTTGAAGAATATTTAAATGGTAAGGGAAAAGTAATAGGATATGTAACAAGTGATCATGAGCTTATAGCAATGGGCGTATATGTTAGTAAGGGATACGATGAATCTAATTATGCATATGATTTAGATTTATGTGGCGAAGATATATTAAAGGTCGGACAAATAGAAGCAACTATAGTAAAAGATGAATATAGAGGAAATAAACTTCAAAAATTGATGTGTGAAGAATTAGAAAAAATAGCAAAGGAAAATAATAATGAATTATTATGTGCTACAGCATCACCTTATAATAAATTTAGTGTAAATACATTTATAAATTTAGGTTATGAAATAAAAAAAGACAAATTAAAATATGGTGGTTTAAGAAGATATGTTTTAGTTAAAAATTTATATGTAAATAACAAATAAGAACAGTCAAGAGTAGAAGTTAAAGTAATATTAAATACCTTTTCTGAATAGTATATGATGTACAGAATAAAAAAACTATATATCATAAATGAAAAGGAAGGATTAGAATGGATAATTTAGTATTCAACATAAGTGAAAGATGTGAAAATGGTAAAAGGGTACGAATGAATGGACAAATTCCATGTATTATTTATGGAAGAGATCTTAATAAGGCTTTATCTGCAAAAATCACTAAAAGAGAGTTGATTAGATTATTAGGATATCCTAAGAGTTCTGTAGTATCTTTAAATTTAAATGGAGATTATAAGAAATGCATAGTAAAAGAAATGCAAAAAGATCCTTTTGGAAAGATAATTCATATAGATTTCCAAAGCATAAGTAAAGGTGAATTAGTAAAGCTAAAAATACCAGTAATATTCTATGGACAAGAAGCACTAGAAGCAAAAGGATTATTATTAGAATCATTTGTTAATGAGGTTGAATTACAAGGGGAAGTAGGTAAGTTCCCAGATAATATATCTATTGATGTATCTAAATTAGAAGAAGGAAACCAAATACTTGTTAGAGATTTACCTATTTCAAAGGATATGGTAATTGAAGGCAATGTTGATTTAGCAGTAGCTAAAATTAGTTATAGAACAAATAATGTAAGTGAAGATGAATCTGAAGAATAAAAGATAAGGGATGGCATATGCCATCCTTTATTAATGTACAATTAAAATTGAAAATGTTAAAAAATAAGAGAAATAGCGCAAATAGCATAAATGATATTAATTGCTCCAAAGATTATACCTAAAATAGCTAAGACTTTTCCTTTTTGTTGATTTTTAGATATTTGAGATAAACCAATTGCAGAAAAAACTACAGCTAAAATTCCTACAATACCAAAAAAGTTAAGGAAAAAAGAAATAATTCCTAAAACAAATCCTACGATTGCAAAAACATTATAAGAATTTTTAGTAGTAATTATTTGATCATCTTTATTATTATCCAAATTAAGTACCCCCAGCATTGATTAATATAGTATATGATTAATAATTAGCAATAATGATAAAAGAAATATAATTGTATAAAAAATAATTACTAATGCATTTGTAAGAAAATGAGAAAAAAATACTAAAAAAGGAATATAATTTAACATATATGCACATAATAATCTTGCTGATTGGTTTAATTTGCAATATATAGAATCATTATTAAAAATGGTGATAAAAAGAAAATCACATCTAAATAGATTTGATATAGGAAGTGAAAAAATGTTTTAAATATTAATAAATAATAATTAATTAATTTATTAAAGAAAGAGGATATAAAAATGAACAATATAAACGTAGGCGATAGTTATTATACTATTGAATCAGATCATAAAACATTACTGGAATTAAAGGTATCAAATGTAGAGCATAGAGGAAATGAAAATTTAATATTCTTAACTAGTGACAATAATTGTGATTATTGGAATGGGGCGTATTCTGTAAGTGATTCTAATATTGGTAAGTTTATCTTTTCTTCAAAGGAAGAAGCCATTGAAGCAACAAAAGCATATAAAAAGTAATAGATTTTTCTAAATAGAGAATAGTTTTATTAATTATTATAAAGCTATTCTCTATTATTTTTATATTTATACTTTTAAATAATATACTCGTAAATGAGAATCAAATAAAAAGAAAAAATATAGTACATACTATAATAAAGTAATCAAATTCTTTTAAACAAACAATAAAAAATGGATGTGATTTAATAATGAACGAAGCTATAAATGATAATATTTTTAAAAGTTATACTTTAGACTATGTAGGAAAATATCATTTTTATGAAGAAGAAGAATTTATAGAAGCTGTTAAAGATGGAGAATATATATTAAAAAATTTAAAAGAGAGCAATCGATTTGATTATAATCAAGCATCCTATACTTTTACTAAGTTTGGAAATATAAGTGAAGGAATTACTGAAAAAGATGTTAAACTAGAAGTAGAGAAAAATAATATAAACGTAAAATTAAATGGAAAAACAACGCATTTAGATTTAATTTACAAAATGGAGATTAAAAAATTAGAGGATCACTATAGAGTTGCAACAAGAATAAGTGAAAGGGATGGTAATTTATCTGCTTTATTATATATTAATTTAAAAGATGGAGAGGAATGTCTAAATGCATTAGAAGCCGTAAGAGATTATCAAGAAGAATTGAAAAACTGTATCAGTGAAGAAAATTAAACATAATTTTAAATAAAAAATATCGCTAGCTTCTGTAAGTTAGCGATATTTTTTAGATATTATTTATATTAACTGATTATTAACTGATTTATTATATATAATATATGCAATTACTGCAGTAATTAATTCAGTAATCCAAAAGGCATTCCATACACCATTTACACCAAAAGGAAGGCTTAATAAAAATGCTAGTGGAATAATTATTAATACATAACGTAATAAAGAAATTATTAGTGAATTTAAGCCTTTACCAAGGGCTTCTAATGCACCAGAAGCTGCTATTGAGAAAGCAGATACTATAAATCCTATACTTATAATTCTTAGAGCTATTACACCAGCTTTTATAGTTTCAGGATTATCAGTAAACATTCCAAGTAGTTGATTTGGAATTACTAAGCATAAAATCATTCCAAAAAACATTATTCCAAGAATTAATAGTAATGAAATATTATATATTTTTTTAACTCTCTTATATTCTTTGGCACCATAATTATAGCTTAAAATTGGACGCATACCTTGAATTATTCCGTTAGCTGGAAGGTATATAAATGTTTGAAGTTTATAATATATACCTAGTATAACTACATACATTGGAGAGAAGGATGAAAGAATTCCATTTAATGCTGATACCAATAATGAAGGTAGAGCCATGTTTAATGAGGCAGGAATTCCAATTGAATAAACCTTCCAACAAATATGATTTCCAGGTTTTAAATATTTAAATGACATTTTAATATTAATAGCTTTAAGTAAATAAGCAATTATATAAATAAGTAATGTTACTGTTTGTCCAATACATGTGGCCCAAGCTGCACCTTCAATTCCCATAGCTGGAATAGGTCCAAGTCCAAAGATCATGATAGGGTCTAATATTATATTAACAATACAACCAGCTACTAAACTAATCATTGCAATTACCATTTTACCAACTGATTGAAAGACTTTTTCAAATGTAACTCCAAGCATAACGATTACTGAAAAAGATAATACAATGTTTGAATAGCGTATTCCTAAATTTATTATTGTAGTATCCGAAGTAAATAATTTTAAAAATTGTGGCATAATAATGATTCCAATAATAGTAAGTATAATACCATGAATAATACTAAATACCATTCCTTGAGTTGCTATAGAATTAGCTTTTTCTTTTTTTTCAGCGCCTAAATAAAGGGCAATCATTGCATTAATACCAACACCAAATCCAACAGCAATTGAAATAATTAGATTTTGCACTGGATATACTAATGATATTGCTGTCATAGCGCTTTCACCCATTTTTGCTACAAATATACTATCGATAATATTGTAAAGAGAATTTACCAACATAGATATCATACTTGGCAAAGCTAAAGAAAGTAGCAATGGTAAAATTGGTTTTTCTTTCATATAAGATTGATTCATATTTGTTAACATCTCCTTTTTATTAGTAAGCTTAAACTTACATAGTTATCTTTTGTAGTTGTCTTAATTTTCAACAGAAAAAAAGACTATAAATCTCGTTGTTTAAAGTCAGAAACAACAAAATTTATAGTCTTTTTAAAAATTCAAGACGAACAATATTTTTTTACAATAGTATCATAAAAAAAAATGCATGTCAATAATTTGACTTTATTTAATAAAAAATATAATAAGGATACAAAAACAATAAGATGATGTATAATAAAATAACATATAGTTTGTAAATATAAAGTAGAAAGATGTGATTATAAATGGATAATAAAATGAAAGCTGATTTAAATGACGTAATTGAATGTATAGAGTTTGAAGGGGAACTACTTACACATTACTATAATAAGAACACTGGAGTTATAATGTACATAGAAGATAGTAGTACGGCAACATATAAAGCTGATGATATACATAAAATTGAAGAATTTGAAGAGTGGGAAAAGGAGCTTATACTTTCATTACATGATTTTAAGATGAATCCAAATGACTATATTCAACTTCCATCACATAATGATATTAATGAGCATGGAATGATGATTGATTTTTGTAATACAATAGAAGATATACCAGTAAAAGAAAAGCTTTTAAGTAATAAAGATTCATTTAGAGGCTTAAGACAAGAAATTGAAAATCAAGATTTAATTAATGACTGGTATGATTATAGAGAAGAAGCAGAGAGAAATATTGCAATTAAATGGTGTGAAGAAAATAATATAGAATATTAAAATTTAGTTCAATATTATAATGATAATAAAATTTAATTGAAATTTGTAGAAATAATATAACCCACAAGATGTATAATTATATATCTTGTGGGTTATATTATTTAGTTTAAAAAGTCTATAACAATAATTTATTATTTGAGCATTAAATATACAAATCATTATTATAATATACTAAAAGTATTGAGGTGATAAAAATGTAAAATAAAATTCTACTAGATTTACACTTAATGAAAGTTGCATGATGTTTTAAATTATTCAATTTATAAGGGGGATGAATAATTATATGACAAATTTAGAGTTGGCACAAAAAATAGTTGAGCTAATAGGTGGAAAAGATAATATATTGAAAGTTGCAAACTGTATGACAAGGTTAAGAGTAACATTAAAGGATGAATCAAAAGTAAATTCAGAAGAATTAAAAAAGACAGTTGGAATATTAGGTATTGTACAAGATGGTAGTTATATACAAATTGTTTTAGGTCCTGGTAAGGCAAAAAAGGTAGCAGATATATGTATAGAGGAATTGAAGTTACCTAAGGATACTTTAGTAGCTGGTGATTGGAAAGAAAATAAGGCTACAATAAAAGGTACACAAAAGGAAAATAAATTTAAAAAGGCTATTAATGTAATAGCTAATATATTTATACCTTTAATCCCTGCAATTATAGCAGCAGGTATTTTCAATGGGTTAGCAAGTTTAATAACAACACTTCAAGGTCAAGGTACATTACCAGCTGAAGGTTTTTGGCAAGTAACACAATTAATGTTTTCATTAATAGGGGGAGCATTCTTAGGATATTTTGCAATTTATACAGGTATTAATTCAGCAAAGCAGTTTGGTGCAACTGAAGCTTTAGGAGGTATGATTGGTGCTATTTCTATAGGATCAAATATAGTAGCAATTTCTCAAACATTTGGACTATATGATGAGGCAGTTCCCCTAAATTCTATCTTAACTACAGGTAAAGGTGGTATTATTGGAGTTATAATGGGGGTATATATATTAGCTAAGATAGAAAAAGCAATTCGTAAAAGAATGCCAGATGTTTTAGAGTTAATTTTAACTCCATTATTATCTTTACTTATTACTGCAATATTATTTGTATTTATTATAATGCCACTAGCAGGATTTATATCAGATGGATTGGTAGCATTGTTAAGTATTATCATTAATTCTTCTAATCCAGTTGTTAGTGTAATTAGTGGTTATATATTAGCTGCATTATTTTTACCAATGGTACTTTTAGGTTTACATCATGGATTAATTCCAATATATGCAGTTCAATTAGAAGCTATGGGTGGTGTTTCATTGTTCCCAGTACTTGCAATGGCTGGTGCTGGACAAGTTGGTGCAGCTATTGCAATATACCTAATTGCTAGAAGAGTTAAGAATGAAAGATTAAAACAAGTAATAGTAGGTGCACTTCCTGCTGGATTTTTGGGTGTAGGGGAGCCGTTAATTTATGGAGTTACTCTTCCTATGTTTAAACCATTTATTACAGCTGGTATTGGAGCTGGGTTTGGTGGAGCATATGTTATGTTAACACATGTTTTAGCAAATGCTTGGGGTCCATCAGGTTTAGTAGCTATTGCAATTATGCAACCAAATTCAATGCTTAATTATTTTATAGGCTTATGTATTTCTTATATAGCAGGATTTATTATAACTTACTTCACCATCAAAGATTCAGATGTTGCAAGTATATAATTTGATAAAATAATAAATATTAAAAGTAAATATTAATAAATTTTAATTAAAAACTTTAAAGAGATAGTATTTTAATAAATAATATGCTGTCTCTTTTAATTTATCAAACGTAAGTTTGTATAGACATTTGACAATAGGATTTTAGTGTTGATAAAATAATACTATATTTAAAGAAAATTATAGTTTGTGTTAATATTATATAGTATTAATTTATAAATAATTATTAACTAAGTAACTTTAATTAATAAATTATAAATTTTAATAAGTAAAAAATTTAGAAAGAAATTAGTGTGTAAAATGATAAGCAACATGGAAATATTTGAGGTATTAGAGCATCCCATATGGATAAAAAATAGTAAAAATAAAGTATTATTTATAAACTCATCCTTTAAAAATACATTTAATTTAAATGAGAATTTTAACTATGATATTTTGATAAAACATTTAAATGATAAAGATGAGTATGCTGAGCTTCTTAAGACTATTGTTAATGAAAAATCAAGTAATAGCAATATCTTTACATATAAAAACAAAAGTTATAAATATAAGATAAGTACATATTTTGATAACAATGAAAAAATATTAATAGGAAGTATAATAGAAGATATTGAAGTATTAAATACAAATGAAAAACTTATGTTAAGAACTGTTATTGATAATATTCCATCATTAGTCTTTTATAAGGATAAGGATTTAAAATATATTGGGATAAATAAAGCTTGTGAAAAATTTTATAACGAAAAAGGTGTTTATGACATTATAGGAAAAAATGATTTAGAATTTCCATTAGAAGAAGAGTTTAAAGAGATTTGTTATAAGCATGATAATATAGTTTTAAATACAAAAGAGCCACTTTATATAGAAGAAAAAGTATTCTCTCCTAAAGAAAATATGGTTAAAACGTTTCAAAGTATAAAAACACCTGTAATAAATAATAGCAATGAAATTATAGGATTAGTTGGTCTTGTTAGAGATGTGACTGAATATAAATTAAATGAAGAAAAATTAACATATTTAAGTTATGTTGATTCACTTACTACATTATATAATAGATCTTATTTTGATAAAAAAATCGAAGAACATATTAAAGAAGAACTATTTCCAATTGGGATTATTTCTGGAGATGTCAATGGATTAAAATTAGTGAATGATACTTTTGGTCATAACGAAGGTGATAAATTATTAAAAAGAGTTGCTGAATGCTTAAAAGAATGTTGTAGTGATTTAGAAACTCCATTTAGATTTGGTGGAGATGAATTTTGTATTATAGTTCCTAGTGCCTCAAGTGAAAAGTGTACTAATATTATCAATAGTATAAATGAAAAATGCTCTAATTATGAATATAGTAATATAGAGACAAGCATATCTTTGGGGTTTGCTTTATTAGAAAGAGAAGGATGTATTGATTCTGTTTTATGTGAGGCAGATGATAAAGCATATAAGCAAAAAATTTTTGATAGCAAGACAATAAGAGTATCTACTTTAGAAAGACTAAAAGAAGATCTTAATAAGAAAAAGATTGAAACAGAAGAACATACTGAAAGAGTAATGAAGCTTTCTGAAAAGGTTGGAAAAGAAATGAATCTTACAGCGGATTTAATTGATCAATTAAGTCTTCTTGGAAGGCTTCATGATATAGGGAAAATTGCTATACCAGATTATATTTTATTGAAATCACAGCCTTTAACAGAAAGTGAGTTTGAAATAGTTAAAACACATTCTGAAAAGGGATATAGATTAGCACAATTATTACCTGAATTTAGTCATATAGCTAGAGGAATATTAACTCATCATGAAAGATGGGATGGAACAGGATATCCTTTAGGATTAAAAGGTGAAGAAATTCCATTAATAGCTAGAATAGTCTCTGTAGTTGATTCTTATGATTCAATAATAAATGATAAGGTTTATAGTAAGGGAAGAAATAAACAAGAAGCAATAGAAGAATTAAGACGTTGTTCTGGTAAACAATTTGATCCAAATATAGTCGAAGTTTTTTGTAAAGTAATAAGCAAGAATTAGTAGTTTATATCCCTGAAATGAATTGAAATATTGATTCATTTCAGGGATATTTATATTAAATAATAAAATTTACTAATAAGTATAACAAAAAATGATGAATTTTCATAATATATTTAAGGGGGATTATTATTATGTTAATGAATCAAGGAAAAGTAGACTCTTATAATAATTTGAGTAAAAGAGTATTGATTAATTTGAATATTAATAATAGAAGTAGATGGTATAATTTTAAGAATAAAATTAGTAAAACAAATGATAAGAGAAGGTTATTTGAGCTGAATAAATCAAATTTAAGCAGTACTTCATTAAATTCAAGAGGAATTTCAAGAAAGGAAGTTGAAGTTGCTAAATTTTATTTAGGAACTTCTTTTAAAATAAAATTAGTTCAATTGCTACTTAACTCTTTTGAATGGAATTTAGAAATTGATGGAGTTTGTGGTCCTTTGACTACAAAGGCAATTGGTGAATTTCAAAGTAATTATGGATTAAATAAAGATTATATGTTTGGATGCAAGTGTTTTAATAAAAGCTATGATTTAATTAAGAATGTCATATGTAAATATGGGAAATATACACCTAATGAAACGAAAGTAATACAACATATTTTAGAAATTAGAATTGATGGGATTTTTGGTTCAAATACAAGAGCTTTAGTTATAAGCTTTCAAAAATCAAAAGGGCTTAGAGCTGATGGAATAGTTGGGAGTGATACATGGGCTAAATTACTAGAAAAATTTAATTTAAAAGAAGTAATATAAATGAATTTTTAGATTGCAAATTAATACTATAAACTATTTTAGATATTATTTGTGTAATACTATTGTAGCTAATAGAAATTAAATAATATAAAAATAAATTATTTTAATATATTGACAAGTGGTAATGATTGTAATAATATGTAATTACAATTTAATAAATCTTCAGGGCAGGGTGAAATTCCCTACCGGCGGTAAAGCCCGCGAGCTAGTTTAGCATGATTCGGTGAAATTCCGAGGCCGACAGTAAAGTCTGGATGGAAGAAGATAAAAGTAATGTAGTAATCTAAAATGCTATATTTATTTTGCATATTATGCTCTGAAATATTTTATATTTCAGAGCTTTTTTTAGATTTCTATGACATGTATATATTATTTTTTAAAACGGATTATATAGTTTAATAATTTTATATTATAATCAAAGTTTAATAAATGAATAATTTTATGTGTACTTAAAATAGCAAGCCCTGAGATAAAACTTAGGGCTTGCTATTTTTTATAATCTAAAGATTTATTAAATTCAAATTATTATGATTGTGAGATGATGATTTTGAATGAAAGGTTTATGAAAATAGCTATTGAGTTAGCAAAAAAAGGTATAGGAAATGTAAATCCTAATCCGTTGGTTGGTGCAATAATTGTTAAAGACGATAAAATTATTGGACAAGGTTATCATGAGAAATATGGACAAGGACATGCAGAAGTTAATGCATTTAAAAGTTTAACTGAAGATGCAACAGGAGCTACTATGTATGTTACTTTAGAACCATGCTCTCATTATGGAAAAACACCACCTTGTGTAGATAGAATTATTGAAAATAAAATAAGTAAAGTTATTATTGGTATGGTTGATCCTAATCCATTAGTAGCGGGAAATGGAATAGAAAAACTTAAAAAAGCAGGTATAGAAGTTGAAGTTGGTATTTTAGAAGAAGAATGTAGAAAGATTAATGAAGTATTTATTAAATATATAACTACTAAAAAGCCATTTGTAGTTATGAAAACAGCAATGTCACTAGATGGAAAAATAGCAACAAAAACTGGTGAATCTAAATGGATAACTAGTGAAAAGTCAAGGTTACAAGTTCATATTTTAAGAAATAAGTTTTCAGGAATTATGGTCGGTGTAAATACAATAATAAAGGATAATCCAGAATTAACATGTAGAATGGCTGAAGGTAGTAATCCTATAAGAATAATAGTAGATAGTACATTAAGAATTCCTCTGAAATCAAAAGTGTTAGAAAATCATGATAATAAGACAATAATAGCTACTACCAAAAAAGCCAATACAACAAAGGTTCAAAAATTATTGAAAAATAATATTGAAGTTTTAATTATAAATGAAAAAAATGGACGAGTTGATTTAAATGATCTTATGAGAAAGCTTGGAGAGCTTAATATAGATAGCATCTTATTAGAAGGTGGAGCAACATTAAATTACTCTGCATTAGAAGAGGGGGTAGTTGATAAAGTAATGGTATATATGGCTCCTAAAATGATAGGAGGAGAAACAGCTAAAACTCCAGTTGGTGGTAGAGGAATAGATAAATTAAATAATGCTTTTAAACTAAAAAATATAACTACAATGAATGTAGGTGAGGATATTTTAGTAGAAGGATATATAAGTTAGGTGATAGTTATATGTTTACGGGGATAATTGAAGAAGTTGGAATAATTAAAGAAGTTAAAAGAGGAGTTAAATCTTCAAAGTTAATTATTAAGGCAAATAAAGTATTAGAAAAAACAAGAGTAGGGGATAGTATTTGCACTAATGGTGTATGCTTGACAGTAACTAATGTAAAAGGTAATAGTTTTGAAGCTGATGTTATGGCTGAAACATTAAGAAGAAGTAACTTAGGACTTTTAGACATAGGTAATAAGGTAAATTTGGAAAGAGCATTAAATTTGGAAAGCAGGCTTGGTGGGCATATTGTAAGTGGACATATAGATGGAATAGGTCAGATTATTTCATTAGAAAAAGAGGATAATGCTATTTGGGTTACGGTAAAAGCAGCAAGTGAAATATTAAGATATGTTGTTTTAAAAGGTTCAATAACTATAGATGGAATAAGCTTAACAGTTGCTTATGTAGATGAAATTATATTTAAAGTTTCTATAATTCCACATACAGCACAAGAAACAACTTTAGTAAACAAATCTATTGGTGAAACTGTTAATTTAGAATGCGATGTTATTTCAAAATATGTTGAAAAGTTTATGGGACTTGGATCAAAAGAAGAATATAATCCAAATACATCAATAAGTGAAGAATTTTTAAGAGAAAATGGATTTTTTTAAGGGGAAAGGAAGTATGTAAAATGTATAAATTTAATACTATTGAGGAAGCAATTAGTGATATAAAAGATGGAAAGATAATTATTGTTGTAGACAACCCAGATAGGGAAAATGAAGGGGATCTGCTAATGGCAGCAGAAAAGGTTACAGGTGAAGCCATAAATTTTATGGCTAAGTATGGGCGTGGACTTATTTGCATGCCAGTTGAAGAAGAAAGATTAAATGAACTTAAAATAGGCCCAATGGTTGAAAATAATACAGATAATCATGAAACAGCATTTACAGTTGCTATTGACCATGCTAGTACAACTACTGGAATTTCTGCATTTGAAAGAGCAATTACGATTCAAAAGGTACTAGATGATAATACTAAACCAGAGGATTTTAGAAGACCAGGGCATGTATTTCCTTTAGTAGCTAAAAAAAATGGAGTTTTAGAAAGAAATGGGCATACAGAAGCAGCAGTTGATTTGCCTAAACTTGCGGGGTTAAAAGGTGCAGGAGTTATATGTGAAATTATGAAGGATGATGGTACAATGGCACGAACTCCAGATTTAGTGGAATTTGCTAAAGTTCATAATTTGAAAATAATAACTATTGAAGAGTTAATAAAGTATAGGAAAGAAAAAGAAAATAAGGAAGCTAAAGTGGAAAGAGTTGTTGAAATTAAAATGCCAACTAGATATGGTGATTTTAAAATGTATGGATTTATAAATAAGTTAAATGGAGAGCATCATGTAGCTTTAGTTAAAGGAGATATAACTTCTAATAATTCAGTTTTAATAAGAGTACATTCTGAATGTCTAACTGGAGATGCCTTAGGCTCTAAAAGATGTGATTGTGGAGAACAATATGATGCAGCTATGAAGAGAATTGCTGAAGAAGGCACTGGAATTTTACTATATATGAGACAAGAAGGAAGAGGAATTGGACTTATTAATAAGTTAAGGGCTTATGCACTTCAAGATAAAGGCTATGACACTGTTGAAGCTAATGAAATTTTAGGGTTTCCATCAGATATGAGAAGTTATGATGTTGCAGCTGCAATTTTAAAGGATTTAGGAGCCTTTAAGGTAAATTTAATGACTAATAATCCTAGAAAAATAGATGGATTAGAAAGTCATGGAATAGAAATTGTAAGTAGGGTTCCAATTGCAATGAATCACAATGAAAAAAATGAATTTTATCTTCGAACTAAAAAAGAAAAAATGGGACATATGATTTAAATTTAAATAATAAGAGAAAAAAGTATATGTTTAGTAAAGAGATAAGAGGATAAAGTATTTAGGTTAATAGATGGTAGATATATTTTGACTTAATTGGTTAGAATAAGATTTTATTAAAAAGATGTTAGATAAATTGTAAGTTGGAAATTTATATTAAATAAAATTTTAGGAGGAAAAAGAAATGAGAATAATAGAAGGAAATTTAGTAGCACAAGGACTAAGGGTTGGAATAGTAGTAGGTAGATTTAATGAATTTATAGTATCAAAATTATTAGGTGGAGCTTTAGATGGGTTAAAGAGACATGGGGTAGATGAAGATAATATAGAAGTAACGTGGGTTCCAGGAGCATTTGAAATTCCACTAGTAGCAAAGAAAATGGCTCAAAATGATAAGTATGATGCAGTAATTTGTTTAGGAGCAGTTATTAAAGGATCAACACCCCACTTTGATTATGTTTGTGCAGAAACTTCAAAAGGTATTGCAACAGTATCACTTCAAACTGAAAAGCCAGTAATATTCGGAGTATTAACTACAGATAGTATAGAACAAGCTATAGAAAGAGCAGGTACTAAAGGTGGTAACAAAGGATATGATGCCGCAGTTACTGCAATTGAAATGGCTAATCTTTTAAATAATTTCTAATATTATGAAGTATATTATTTTTGATTATGATGGTACTTTGCATAATAGCATAAGGATTTATGAACCGGCATTTAAAAGAGCATATGATTATTTAGTAAACAATGGTTATGCTGAAGAAAAGGTATTTAAAGAGGATGAAGTTAGTAGGTTCCTTGGGCTTACTGCAAGACAAATGTGGAATGATTTTATGCCAAGTTTACCAGAGGATGAAAAGAAAAAATGTAGTTCAATCATAGGGGAAGCTATGATTCAATATATTGATGAAGGGCAAGCAGAATTATATGATGGTACTATAGAAACACTTGTTAAGTTAAATGAATTAGGTTATAAATTAATATTTCTTAGCAATTGTAAGGTTAGTTATATGAAAAAACACATAGAAATTTTTAGATTAGATAAGTATTTTATAGATTTTTATTGTAGCGAGGATTTTGACTTTAACCCTAAACATGAAATTTTTAAGGTTATTAAAGAAAAGCATCAAGGGGATTTTATTATTGTTGGTGATAGGTTTGTTGATATTGAAATAGCTAAAAAGTATAATTTATATTCTATTGGATGTGCTTATGGATATGGAAATGATAAAGAACTTAAAGAAGCTGATTATATTATAGATAGTATTAATGAAATTCTTAATATAAGGGAGATATAGCTTGAATAGCTATATCTCTTTTTCAATATATAATAATATAGTTAGAGAAATATTACATGATAAAAATATAAATCTATATTAATTTATATAATTTATAAATATAATTATATTTAGTATTAAGAATTAAAATATGAGAATTTAAAAATGAATTATGAGGGGTTGGAAATGATGAATAGTATTGTTATTTATGGTAGCCATTATGGAACAACACAACAATATGCAGAAGAGTTAGCTAAAAGAATAAATTTAAAATGTTTAAATTTTAAAGAGGTTACAGAGATAAATGATTATGATGAGATTATTTATCTTGGGGGTTTATATGCTGGTGGTATATTAGGCATGGAGAAAACTTTTAAGAAAATTAGTAATCCTAATAATAAAAAAATAATAATTATAACAGTTGGGTTGGCAGATCCAAAAGATGATGAAAATATTAAGTCTATAAAAAGTAATATTTCTAAACAGCTTTCACCTGAAATCTTTGAAAAAGCTAAAATATTTAACTTAAGAGGAGGAATAGATTATTCAAAATTAAACTTTCTGCATAAGTCTATGATGAAGTTATTATATACTAAAATAAAAAAGATACCTGAAGATGAAAGAACTGCAGATGTTAAAGGTTTAATAGAAACATATAATAAAAGTGTTAGTTTTGTAGATTTAAATACATTAACAGATATAATAGATTATTTGAAACATTAATAAAATAAATTTTTAAAATAAAGCTAAGAGTGACTTAGCTTTATTTTCTTATAAATAGTTTTAGAATCAAAATATTTGATAATTGCACATTGACAACTAAAAATACATTATATATACTAATGATATAACATGTAGTTATAAAAACTATATAAATTAGATGGAATAACTAGGAGGATTAATATATGAAATTAAATTCATTGATTATAGGAGATTTAGAAGCAAAGGTTCCAATAATTCAAGGGGGAATGGGAGTAGGTGTAAGCTTGTCTTCGCTTGCAGGAGCAGTAGCAAAAGAAGGAGCAATAGGAGTAATATCAGCAGCACAACCTGGATTTTTAGAAGAGGATTTTGGAAAAGATTCATTAACAGCTAATATTAGGGCATTAGGTAAACATATTAAAAAAGCAAAAGAAATATCAAATGGTGGAATAATTGGTGTTAACATTATGTGCGCCACTAGAAATTATGAAGAGTATGTAAAATGCGCAATTGATAATGGTGCTGATTTAATTATATCAGGTGCAGGATTACCTACTGATTTACCAAAGTTTACAGAAGGGTCAAATATAAAATTAGCACCTATAGTATCTCCACCAAAGTCTGCAAGTGTTATTTTAAAAATGTGGGATAGACGTTATGGTAGAACTGCAGATATGGTAATTATTGAAGGTCCAAAGGCAGGTGGACATTTAGGATTTTCAAGCGAAAGTTTAAAAGAATATGAATCAAAAGGTTATGACAAAGAAGTGCTTGAAATTATTGAAATAGTAAAGGTATATGAAGAAAAATATAATAAGAAAATACCGGTAATATTTGCAGGTGGCGTTTATGATAGAGATGATATTAATCATTATATGAATTTAGGATGCGCAGGAGTTCAAATGGCAACAAGATTTGTAGCAACTGAAGAATGTGATGCTCATATTAATTTTAAGATGGCATATATAAATGCTAAAAAGGAAGATGTAATGATTGTAAAAAGTCCAGTTGGTATGCCAGGGCGAGCTATAAGTAATAAATTCATGGAAGAAAGAAAGTTAACAAATGAAAAAATAAGTAAATGTTATAAATGCTTAAAGAAATGTGATATGGCAACTATACCTTATTGCATAACAGGTGCTTTAGTGCGTGCAGTAAAAGGTGATGTTGATAATTCACTTGTATTTTGTGGTGAAAATGCATATAGGTTAGACAAAATTACAACTGTTAAGAAATTAATAGAAGAATTAAATAGTTAGAAAAGATAGGGTATATTTCAAGTAATTTATAATAAAAACAATACCATAAGTAGTATTATGCTATATGGTATTGTTTTTTTATACTAAAGTTTTATATTTATTAAAATATATTATCTATAATCTTTTCTTTAGGTTTGACTATTAAATTCATTTGTAAGTAATTGACCTTTTATTATAGGGAGAGTTCTTTTAGCAATTAATGAACTTACAATGCATGAAGCAATATCACCTGGGATAAATAAAAGACAACAATACAACATTACAGCACTAGCTGTGATTGGAGAATTTAAGTAATAATTTGCAATTAAATAATAATAAATCATACCTATAATATATACAATTGTTAATCCACCAATGCTTGCAAATATTAGTCTTTTAAGAGATGGATCCTTATCTTTATGCGCAATATATCCAGTAAAATATGTGCCTATTAAGAAGCCTATTAAATAACCAAAGGTTGGTTGGAAAATATAACTTGGTCCACCACCTTGAGTAAATACAGGAATACCTATTAAACCTATAAGTAAATAAATCCCTACAGAAATAGCTCCAAGTTTAGGTCCTAATAAAAGGCCTGCTAGTGTAGTAAATAAAACTTGTAAAGTAAATGGTACTACAGGTATTGGAATTTTAATAAAAGCACCAACAGCAATTAATGCAGCAAAAAGTGAACATAAAATAAGTGATTTCGTTGATAATTTATTCATTTAATTTAACCTCCTAATAGTTACTTCACCAGAATTTAAAACTTTTATAGAACCATCATCATGTTTAACAACTAAAGAACCATCATTATTTATATCAATAGCTTTACCAATGGATGAAACACCAGCACTTATATAGACAATTTCATTATTTAAAATAATACTTCTTTTCTTATATTCAGATATAAAGTCATAACTTTTAATTTGAGGAATCATACTTAGGATATTATTTACTATTTCTGCACAAAGAATATTTCTATTGATATTTCCATTGTTATTACTAAATAATGAAGAGGCTATTGTTTCAAGTTCTTTAGGGAAACTTTCTTTAGGCTTATTAAAGTTAAGTCCTATTCCTAAAATTAAATAATCAATAGTTCCACTTTCAAAATTAGTAGAAGCTTCTGTTAATATTCCTCCTACTTTTTTATTGTTTAAGTAAATATCGTTTATCCATTTTATTTGGCATTCTATTCCTGTTACTTTTTGAATTGCATTACATATAGCAACAGAAGCAGAAGTTGTTATTAAAACTGAATCCATTGCAGTTAAATTAGGTCTAAGTATAATGCTCATATAAATTCCAGTATTAGCTGGTGAATAAAATACTCGACCAAGCCTACCTTTACCTACACTTTGTTCTTCGGAAATTATAACCGTACCATGTTTAGCACCATTTAAAGCTAAAGTTTTTGCAACATCATTAGTAGAAGAGACTAATTTGTAAGTATAGATATCAATGTTTGAATATTCATTATTTAAATATAAAGAAATACCTTCTTTAGAAATAAAATCTGTATTTGTTGCTAGGGAATAACCTTTATTAGTAACAGCATTTATTGTATAGCCTTCACTTCTAAGTGCATTAATTGCTTTCCATATGGAAGTTCTCGAAATATTAAGTTTTTTAGCAATTTCCTCACCAGAAATATTTTTACCTTTATTTTCTTCTAAAATTTTTAAAACTTTTCCTTTTATTAACATAATTACCTCCATAGAAAGTATTATATTGAAGATAAAATAGTTTGTCAATCAAAATATATTAAATGGTTAACAATTAAAGGCGATATTAAATTAGTCTTCTCAAATGTTTGACATTTACAAAATAGAGGAATATAATACATTAAAAGTATAAAAAAATCCTATGAAGAGGAAGAGTAATTAAATTTAGGTTCAATAAAGAGAGCTAGGAGTGGTGGAAGCTTAGCAAGAAAAAATTTAATGAATGGACCTTTGAGGAACAAGGTGAAATTAAAGTTTTAAGAGTATCTTAGTGGTGAACTGCACCTTACAGCAGTTAAAGTATGTTAGTACTTTAGTTAGAGTGGTATAAATTTATTTATACAATTTAGGTGGCAACACGGATAATAACTTCGTCCTATTAGTTATAGGAGGGAGTTTTTTTGTTTTTAAAATTATTATTCAAGAATAATACATCTAGAAGTTTTGAATAAACAATAGATAGAAAAAGTTATGAAATAAGGAGTGAAAGTAATGAAAAAAGAAACACTTTTAACAGGAGATAGACCAACGGGAAAACTTCATATAGGACATTATATAGGTTCTTTAAAGAATAGGGTTACCTTGCAAAATAGTGAATTATATAATAGCTATATTATGATTGCAGATCAACAAGCATTAACTGATAATGCACGAAACCCTGAAAAAATAAGAAATAATTTAATAGAGGTTGCTTTAGATTATTTATCTGTAGGAATAAATCCATCAAAATCTACTATTTTTATTCAATCACAAATTCCAGAATTAAATGAACTTACAATGCATTATTTAAATTTAGTTACAGTTGCAAGGCTAGAAAGAAATCCAACAGTTAAAAGTGAAATAAAAGAAAGAAATTTTAATATGAGTATTCCTGCGGGATTTATGATTTATCCAGTAAGTCAAGCAGCAGATATTACAGCGTTTAAAGCAAATATAGTACCAGTAGGTGAAGATCAACTTCCTATGATAGAACAAACAAGAGAAATAGTAAGAAGTTTTAATAATATTTATAAAGAAGATGTTCTAGTAGAGCCTAGGGCTATATTACCAAAGGAAGGATTAGGTAGATTACCTGGTATTGATGGAAAAGCAAAAATGAGTAAGTCATTAAATAATGCAATTTATCTTAGTGATGAACCAGATGTAATAAAAAATAAGGTAATGTCAATGTATACTGATCCTAATCATATTAGAGTAGAAGATCCAGGAACTATAGAAAATAATACTGTTTTTATCTATTTAGATGCCTTTTGCAATGAAATAGATAAATTGCAAGAAATGAAAATGCATTATCAAAGAGGGGGACTTGGTGATGTAAAAGTAAAAAAATATTTAAATGAAATAATTCAAGCTGAGCTAGAACCAATTAGAAATAGGAGAAAGGAATATGAGAAAAATTTAGATTATGTATATGAGGTACTGAAAGAAGGTAGTAATAATGCAAGAAAAATAGCATCTAATACATTAAGAGATGTAAGAAATGCTATAGGAATTGAGTATTTTAAATAAGCTATTGAAATAATTAGACCACCTATGGTCTAATTATTTTTGTATTTTATGAATATAATATTTTTGAGGAACTTTCTACCAAGTCGCTAGTAAGTTTCGCCATGTATTCTATACTTTCTTGTTTACTAGTATTTATCCAATCTTGAATTAGCCCTATTATTCCATAATAAGTAAAAGAATAATAGTAGTCATATTTTTTAGGATCAGCATTAGGATATAATCTATTCCAAACATCTATGCATAGTCTTTTCATAATTTCCTTAATTTTCTCTATAAAAATAGAATCCGCATTAATATGAGGACCTAAGAAAATTGATAATAGCTCACTATTCTTATCAATAAATTCCAATATATCTTTCATTAATGAATAAGGCTCATCAGAGTTAGTACAAGATGAATTGTGAAATAATATTACACTCTCAAGTTCTACTAGTAATTGCTCTTTAATGTTGTCTACCATATCAAAGATATCCTTATAATGTAAATAAAAAGTCTTTCTATTTATGTCAGCTAAGTCTGTAAGTTCTTTAACAGTAATTTGATTAATGTTTTTATCTTTTATTAGTATCATTAAAGATTCATTTAGTTTTAGTCTGGTTTTTCGTACTCGTCTATCCATATAAAAGCTCCATTCAAATAAAAATATTTATATAATATAACAATTTATACTTTTTATACATTTTAAAGATAACTTAATTATTATTCAACTCTTAATTTATCAAAACATAAGTTTATAAAATACTTTTAACAAAACCTTAATAAATTAATACACAATTTGTACTCAATGTGTGTATTATACCACAGTGAATTACTTTATTGGTAATTGTATTGTTGGTATTTCATAAATATACTTAAACCGAATGATAATTAGTTAGAGGTGAGACGCAGTATGGAAATTTTTTTTAGACAAATTATTAAACATAAAAAAACTGTAATTTTTACATTTGGACTTTCACTAGTTTTATGTTTTATTTGCAGTAAATTTGTATCAGTTAATTATGATATGAACGATTATCTTCCAGATGATTCTAAGTCTACAATATCTTTAGATATTATGGAAGATGAATTTGAAGGTGGAATACCTAATGCAAGGGTAATGGTATCTAATATTACTATACCCGAGGCTTTAGAAATTAAAGATAAATTATTAAATATTGATGGTGTACAAGATGTTACATGGTTAGATGATGTTGTTAATATAACAGAACCTATTGAAACTTTAGATAGAGAAACAGTTCAAGATTATTACAAGGATGAAGCGGCATTATTTACAGTTACTGTTGATCAAAATAAAAGAATTGAAGCAGTAAATGAAATAAGAAATTTAATTGGTGATGATAATGCAATGGCAGGTTCAGTTGTTAATACTGTAGTTGCAACAGAAGCTACCTCTAAAGAAGTTAGTCAAATTATATTATTTATAATACCAATATGTTTAATCGTATTAGCAATTACAACAACTTCTTGGTTTGAAGCAATATTGTTTATGTTAACTATAGGCGTAGCAATAATGCTAAATCAAGGAATGAATCTTTTATTTGGAGAGATTTCCTTTGTAACAAATGCAGCGGGAAATGTATTACAGTTAGCAGTATCTATGGATTATGCAATTTTCTTATTGCATAAATTTACAGAGTTTAGATTGCAGGGGTTAGAACCAGAGGAAGCAATGGTACAAGCATCTGTTAAAAGTGTTGGCTCAATCTTTTCAAGTGGGATAACAACAGTTATTGGATTTGCAGCCTTAATATTAATGAGATTTAAAATTGGTCCAGATATGGGAATTGTAATGGCAAAAGCTATAGCTCTAAGTTTAGTAACTGTTATTATTTTACTTCCTGTACTTACAATGTATTGTTACAAGATTATTGATAAAACTGAACATAAATTATTAATACCTAAATTTGATAAATTTGCAAATTGTGTTAGAAAAATAATGATACCTTTAGTTATTATTTTTTTAATCGTAATGGTACCATCCTATTTAGCACAGACAAAAAATACTTTTGATTATGGATCTTCAAAAATATTTGATAAAAGTACTAAGTTAGGTAGTGATACAAAGATAATAGAAGATACTTTTGGTAAATCTAATTCATTAGTTATTATGGTTCCAAAAGGTGATTTTGCAACAGAAAAGGAGTTAAGTAATGAACTAAAAGAAATAGAACAAGTTAGTTTTTAAAAATAAAAGCAAAATTAAAATAAAAAATGAAAATAAAGCAGTAAATGGCTAATCGAAGGGAGAATGATTTATATGAAAAAAAGTAAAAATAAAATTATAATGATAGTTTTAACAGCAACAATAATTAGTAATACTATGGTTCCAATATCTACTTTGGCAGAATCAAATACAATTTTAAATAACACCAATTATGCAACTGAATTACAAACTAAATATGCTGAATTTAATAATGCAATTCAAGGTTTATCTGCATTATTAAATGATATGATATATAATATGTCAAACCTATCTACAGCAATAAATACATTAATATCAGAATATAATAAATTAGATGTAGGAATTAATGAATATACAAATGGAGTAGAAACATTACTGCAAGGATATTCTCAACTTGTAGAAGGATCAACAAATTTAGTAAACGGAACATCTACTTTAAAAAGTGGAGCTGAAAAATTAAGTTCAGGTGTTGCGGAATTAAAAGGTGGAACTACGGAATTATCAAATGGAACAACAGAATTAAATGATAAGACAGCCAATCTTGATACAGAAATAACAGATGAAATTGATAAAATGGTTGATAATTTAGATGGAACAAGTGATGAAATAGTATCATTTACTTCAGAAAAAAATACAAATGTGCAATCAGTACAATTTGTAATTAAGATGCCAGAAATAAAAAAAGCAACTATAGAAGTTTTAAAGGATGAAGAAAAAAGTCCTACTTTATGGGAAAGAATAATAAATTTATTTAAATAAAATATAGGTCTTTAAGGTAATTAAATCTTACCTTGGAGACCTATATTTTTCCAAGTAAGTGACATTACAAAGAGAAAAATGTATAATAAATTTATGAGTCAAATGAAAAGGGAGGATTTAAAATGGGCTTAAGGAAAGAAAAAGCAATTGAATTACACAAAAATAGATATACATGTTCACAGGCAGTAGCATGTGCTTTTTGTGATCTTGTAGATGTTGATGAATCTACCATGAAAGATATGGTTAGAAGATATAGTGGAGGAGCTTATAAAGTATGTGGAGCTGTAATGGGAGCATACGTTATAGTTAATTATTTAAAAGGAAATGTAAATCCAGATAATCCTGCTGAGCCAATAAGGGATGATGTAAAGTTATTAAATGAAATAGAAAAAAGATTTAAGGAAAAAAATTCATCTGTAGTATGCAAAGAGTTAAAAGGAATAGGCACAGGAAATGTACTACGTTCATGTAGGGGTTGTGTAGAAGATGCAGCTGAAATTCTTGAAGAATTAATTGATGAAAAAAATAATTAATGTTTATAAAATAAAAAATATAATTACTTCTTATAATACACCTAGTTTGATTTTGTTAAGCTAGGTGTATTAGTATATTTAGATAAAATATATTTATAGTAGCAATAATATAAAATTTTCATATAATAATGTTATTCAATATTATTATAGTTGGAGAAAATAAATATGTGAAAATATAAATAATAGAGAACTTTTTTTATAATGTATAAGTCTAATTAGTATAAGAGAAAATTTGGCAATATATTATGAGGTGTAAAAGAGTTGTGGAAGAAATTAATTTTATCAGAAAAAGATTATGAATATTTAACTAAAGGATTAGCTGGTGGTGTTGGAATTGGAATTATTATTGGTGCGATAGCAGAAAATATATTATTATTCTTTGCACTTGGAGGAGTTTTAGGAATTATATGTGCAACTATTTTTTCAACTATAAAAAAGTTTAAAATTAAGCATAAAGCTTAAAATTATTAGCATTCTTATAAATGTATAAGAAAAGGTTATCTTTTTAAATTTAATTAGAAGAGGAGTAGGCAATGCCTATTCTTTTTTTAGTTTTAAAGATAATAATTATTACAATGATATTATATAGAAATTCAATTTAATTAATTTTTCTATTCTTAATAAATAAAAAGAATGATAAAATATATTATATGTAAATAAATGGATGGCACAAAAATACTTTTACAGATCTTTAAATTCTAAACTTTAATTTTTATTATATCCAATCTAGGGGGAGAAGGGATGATATGAACAAGTTAGTAATTGCGGATGATGAGAAGAAGGTAAGAAATAGGGTTATTTCAATTATAGAAAGTGCACATATTCCAATTAGTGAAATAATAGAGTGTGATAATGGAGAAAAAGCTTTAGATATAATAAAAAATGAAGAAATAGATGTATTGATTACAGATGTAAATATGCCACAATTAGATGGTATAATGCTTGCACGTGAAATAAAAAAATTAGGATGTAATACAAAGATTATTGTTATTAGTTGGTATAATGATTTTGACTATGCTGTTAATCTTTTAAGAAGTGGGGTAAGAGAGTATTTATTAAAACCAATAAATAAAGATGATATGATTAATATAATGAGGCTACTTCAAAATGAACTAAATGATGAAAAAAAAGAATATAAGGATAATGTCAATTTATTATATGATCAAATCAAACATGCATTTTATCATAGAGACTTTTATGGAGATTCAATTAACAAAACTATTATAAAGTTAAAACATAAAGTTAAAGAAACAAACTATGTTATTATTTGTACAAATTATAAGCAAGAAAAGAATATATCAGATAATGAATTTTTTTTTGATTCAATTAGTGGTCATAATATTATTATGACAAATCCTAAAAATGTTAATGAATTACTTGAGGGAAAACTTAAAGGTTATGGTGTTGGTGTAAGTAAAGTATATAATGATTTAAACTTAGTTTATCTAGCTTCAAAAGAAGCTATAGGAAAAAGAAAAGACAATTATTTTATAAGGTTAAATAATCCTAATTGTATTAGAGAAGAAAAAGCAACAAAGGTATGTGAAATTGATAATATTATACAGCTAATTGGGACAGCAAGGTTAGAGACGGCTTGTAAATATTTCGCAATATTAGTTAATATGGTAAAATGCTGTGAAATTGAAATACCTCAATTTGAAGGTATAGTTACAGAAATATTAAATAAAATACAAAGTAATTATGGTGGAATAATAGAAGAAAAAAATTTAAATATAAAAGAACTTTTAAATATTTATAAATGTACAAATATTGATACTTATAGTAATGAATTATTTAAATTAGTAAAAATAATTAACATAAAGATTACTAATGAATGTGAAAAGTATAAAATTAAAATAAAAATGGAAGAAGCAATAAAATATATAGATGAAAATTATAAAAATGAAATTAATATGACAATGGTATCTAATTATGTTTCCATGAATTATTCAGTTTTTTCACTAGATTTTAAAGAGTATACTGGTAAAAACTTTGTTAATTATTTAAAAGATATAAGGTTACAAGAAGCAAAAAGACTTTTAGATGAAACGGATATGAAGATTATTGAAATAGGTGAAGCTGTTGGATATGAAAACGATAAACATTTTTTAAAAGTGTTTAAAGGAGCTTATAGTGTAACATCTTCTGAGTATAGAAAAAATATTAAAAATGGTAGGATGATTGTTACTTTATGATAATAAAATCACAAATATAAAAAAATAACACTAAAAACGAAAAATAGTATACTTATTTTGTAAAAATTTACCGTTATAATGTGAGTATAGAAAGGGTGTCCTTTTAAAACTTATTGAAATTATAAAATATTTATTGAATTGGGGGAGAAGATATGAAAAAGAAAGTGTTAGCAATGGTTATAGCTAGCATGATGTCAGCAACACTTTTTGCTGGCTGTGGCTCAAGTTCAAGTAATGATACTGGTAATGATACAAAAAGTGATGATACAAATGAAGATATTGCTTCAGAAGATGAAACTACAAAGGATGATAATAGTTCAGAAGGTTCAACACCAAGAAACGAGACTTTATATTTTAATGGTCAACAATGGGGGACTATAAATAACTTTAATCCAATGAGTGCTAATTCTAATAATGCTATGGGAATTACACAAAATGATTCAGCTAGAGTGTTAATTTATGAAACTTTATTTCTATACAATATGTTAGATGGATCATTAGAACCATTATTAGGGGAAACATATGAATGGAATGATGAGCAAACACAGTTAACAATTAAAATTAATAATGATGCAAAGTGGAGTGATGGAACAGATGTAACTGCAGATGATGTAGTTTATACCTTTGACACACATGTTAAGTATGGATCATCAACAGGTAATGATTATAAGAATTATATTGAGAAAGTTGAAGCAACCGACTCTAAAACAGTTGTATTTTATTCTAAGTTAGATGAGAGTGGAAATCCTATAAATCCTTTAAAGGTAATTGAATATATTCCTAAAATATATGTTATGCAAAAAGCATACTTACAAACTGTAGAAGAAAGAAATAATAATGATGCTGAAAAGGTAAAAGAAGATAGAATGGATGATTTAATAGCGTCTGGACCATATAAGCCATATTATGATGATGATCAAAAAGTAGTTTTTCAAAGGGATGATAATTATTGGGGACAAAGTCTATGGGGAAGTTTACCTGCTCCTAAGTATATAGCACATACAATATTTAAAGATAATGCTTCAGGAGATTTAGCATTTTCAAATGGTGAAGTAGATGTATCCCAACAATTTATATCAGAAGTTTGGAAAATGTGGGAATCTGGTAAACCAATATCAACTTATATTGACGATTCTCCATATTATTTATGTGCAACAATGCCTTCAGCTTGGTTTAATGTAGAAGTTAAAGGGTTAGATAAAGTTGAAGTTCGTAAGGCAATTGCAATGGCAGTTGATTATGATCAAATAATATCTACGGCAATGTCAGGATATTCACCATCTTTCTCAGAAGCACCAAGAAGCATTATGAATCCAACAGATGCAGAACAAGCATTAGTAGATAATGATGCATTGAAGGATTTACAATTTAATGGTGGAGATATAGAAGGGGCAAAGAAACTATTAGATGATGCAGGCATAGTTGACACCGATGGTGATGGAATTCGTGAAATAGATGGTGAAAACCTATCATATAAAGCAGAATGCCCAGAAGGATGGTCAGATTGGAATGCTTCATTAGAAATAGTGGCTGCTGCTGGTAAAGAAATTGGAATAGATATTGAAACTTATTTCCCTGATGCTAATACCTTCTATGATGATATGACTACAGGTAACTTTGAAATTTGTATGTATAGTCCAGCTGGTGCATCAGTTTCAAATCCTTGGACTAGAGCTATGGGATTCCTTTCAAGCACATATAACGATTTAGAAGTTAACTGGAGTGGTAACTTTGGTGGATATACAAATGAAAGGGCAGATGAACTTTTAGCTTTAATTCCATTAGAACAAGATCAAACTAAGCTAAAGGAATATTATACTGAGTTAAGTAAAATTTATCTAGAAGATGTTCCTTCTTTTGCATTAATGTATAGACCACAAGTTTTCCATACTGTAAATGAAAGCGTTTGGACAAACTTCCCTCAATTAGATGACGGAACTAACATACCACCACTAGATTGTACTGATGGATATGGTATAGCAGCTTTATATCACATTAAGAATGTCGAATAATATGCTATTAAATACTAGCAATATTTAGTGACAAGTATTGACCATGTCTTAAGAAAGAATGACATGGTCAATTTTCTTACTAGCTAAATTTACATTAATGAATATATGATGCAGAGATATGAGGTGAAAAGTTTGAAGGGGTATAAAAAATATTACACAAATAAAATAATATGGTATCTTATAACTTTTATTGTAGCAATTATATTAAATTTCGTATTGCCTAGATTAATGCCAGGAGATCCAGTAGCATCTATTGCAGCAAGAGCAACAGAGGGAATGACTGACTCAACGGCTATTCAACAAGTATATGAAGAGTATACTGAAAAGTTTGGAATTGATAAGCCTATGACCACACAATTTTTTACTTTTATTAAAAATGCTATAAAGGGTGATTTTGGAGTATCATTTAGCCAATATCCTAGAACAGTATCTGACATAGTATCATCTTCTGTATGGTGGACAGCTTGTTTGCAGTTACCTGCTATAACCCTTGGTTGGCTTTTAGGAAATATACTAGGTGCTGTAGCAGCATATAGAAAAGGGATATATGATAAAGGAATTTTACCATTATTCTTATTTTTTAGTAATGTACCTGCATTCGGAATGGCTATAATACTATTGTTTACTTTTGCAGTTAATTTAAAATGGTTCCCAACTAGTGGTGGATATGGATTTGATTTAATTCCTAATTTCAGCTGGACATTTTTTAAATAAATATTATATCACTATCAATTACCATTTTGGTCAATCGTTTTTATTACAATAGGTGGTCAAGCTATTGGTATGAGATCAATGTCTATATATGAGTTAAATGCTGATTATGTTAAGTATAGTCGTTTCTTAGGTATAAAAGATAAAAAAATTACAGGTTATGTATTTAGAAATGCAATGCTTCCGCAAATTACAGGTTATGTATTTAGAAATGCAATGCTTCCGCAAATTACAGGTTTAGCAATGTCTATTGGTACAATGATTGGTGGTGCATTAGTTGCAGAAATAATATTTAGTTATCCAGGATTAGGAACAACTATACTTTCTGCAATTAAGGGACGTGATTATCCTTTGATTTCTGCATGTACATTAATAATAACAATTATGGTGTTATTAGCAAATTTATTTGTAGAAATTTTATATGGTGTTATAGATCCACGTATTAAAGCATCACAACAAGACTAGGGGGGATAGACAATGAAAAATACATTAAAACAAATTTTCCATGATAAAAAGTTTATAATGGGCTTTATTATTTTTATAGCTATTTTGGCAACAATCATAATTTATCCTTTAGTTGTAGCATATAGTCCTCTTGAAATGGTTGGAGGATTATTTTATAAACCAGGTACTTATGTATCTGTATCTGATACGGTAGAAAGCAAAAATTATTCTTTTAAAATGGATACATCTGCAGTAAAACTTGAAAGTGCTTTATCTATGGAGGATAGATCACAAATGGGTACATGGTTAGAAAATTATGCAGGTGTTGATATAAAGGATATAGATGTAACAGATGCAAAAGGTCTTATAAAGCTTTGGGAGAAATATTATGATCCTAATAATAAACAAGATGGATTAATTGCTGCTAAGAAAAAGTATTATGTAAGATTAAATACTAAGATAGATGGGATTTTAGAAGATACTGAAATTGTAATAGCTAATGAGGATGAAGCTACTGGTGAGTTAGTTGTAAATTCAACTATTACTTCAGATCTATTTGTTAATATTAATGATATACCAAATCAAAGAACCTTTTATTTAGGAACTGATAATTTTGGTAGAGATGTGTTAACTGAATTAGTTTATGCAACTAAGACTTCATTAAAAATTGGATTAATTGCAGGGGTAATAGCAACAGGGATAGGACTAATATTTGGATTATTATCAGGTTATGTTGGTGGGATAGTTGATGATATTATTATGTTTCTTACTAATTTATTTACTGTAATACCTGGATTCGTAATTTTAATATTAATATCTTATAGTGTTGGTCAAAATGCAAGAGGTGTAACATTAGTAGCTACTATTATTGGATTAACATCTTGGACATGGACTACTAGATCAGTTCGTGCTCAAGTTATTTCGTTAAGAAACAGAGATCATGTTAATTTATCGAAACTTTCAGGTCATAGTTTAATAAGAATAGTGTTAACTGATATACTTCCTTACGTTGCTTCATATGTTGTAATGGCTTTTATACTACAAATTTCAAGTGGGATTTTAGCAGAGGCACAATTATCAATGTTAGGACTAGGACCAGCTACTACTAAAGTTACAACACTAGGATTAATGATGAACTGGGCTATGAGTTATAAGGCTCCATTATCAAATGCTTGGTGGGCTTTTGTACCAGTGATTTTATCAATTGCATTGATTTCATTTTCTTTGAATTTAATGAATACAGGACTAGATCAAGTATTTAATCCACAACTTAGAGATTAGGAGGAACTTTATATGGGAAAAGTTATGTTAGAAGTAAAAGATTTAAAGACTAAATATATTACAAGACATGGTGAAGATGTATATGCCGTTGATGGAGTTTCCTTAAAAATAGAGGAAGGGAAATCGTTAGGTATCGCAGGTGAATCAGGTTGTGGAAAATCAACACTAGCTTTAAGTTTGATGGGATATTATTTTGCACCATTATATTATCAAAGTGGAAGTATAATTGTAGATGGAATAAATATAACTAAAATGAATCCAGATGATGTTCGAAAAAAAATACTTGGAAATGAAATTGCATATATTCCTCAAGCTGCAATGAATGCATTGAATCCAACACAAAAAATTATAAAGTTTATAGAAGATGTAATACATGCTCATAATCCAAAAGCAACTAAAAAAGATATATATGATTTAGCAAAAGAAAGGTTTGAAATCTTAGGTTTACCAGAATCAGTATTGCAAAAACATGCAGTTGAATTATCAGGAGGTATGAAGCAACGTACAGTAATTGCAATTTCAACAATTTTATCACCTAAGGTTTTAATAGCAGATGAGCCTTCTTCAGCTCTCGATGTTACTTCTCAAAAGATGGTTATAAAAATGATGCGTAATTTAATGGAAAAAGGTTTTATAAAATCAATGATTTTTATAACGCATGAATTACCTTTATTATACAATGTTACTGATGATATTGTTGTTATGTATGCAGGACAATTAATTGAAGAAGGTAAATCAAAAGAAATGGTATTTGATCCAATTCATCCATATTCTAAAGGGTTAATGGGGTCAATAATTGTTCCTGAAGAGGGAGTGAAAAATATTAAGTTAACAGCTATTCCAGGTACTCCTCCAAATTTAAAGCATCCTCCGGAAGGATGTAGATTTGCTGAAAGATGTAAATATAGAAGTAAAGAGTGTAATGTAGAAAAAATTCTTGAAACAAATCTTGAAAATGGAAGAATGTTTAGATGTAGATTTACTGAATCAGAATTAAGGAAGGTGTATAGCAATGAATGATAAACATGCTTTATGCTTAAGTGGTAAAGGTTTAACTAAGATTTTTGGTATAGGTGATACAAAAACTGTTGCTGTTGATCATGTTGATTTTGAATTTCATGAAGGTGAAATAATTTCAATAGTTGGAGAAAGTGGTTCAGGAAAAACTACTTTATCAAAGATGTTATTAGGATTAATAAGTGTTACTGAAGGTGAAGTTTTTTTTCAAGGAAAACCTAGAGATATAAAAACAAGAAGTAAGAAAAAAGAATATTGGAAGGGAATACAAGCTATATTTCAAGATCCATTTTCATCTTTTAATGTTTTTAATAAAATAGATTCAGTTTTATTGGATTGTATTAATATGCGTGGAGGTAAAAAATTACCTTATGAAAAGAAAGTAGAAATGATGACCGAAGCATGTAGTTTCGTTAATTTAAAATTTGATGAATTAACCAATAAATATCCATTTGAATTGTCCGGAGGACAAATGCAACGTTTGATGATTGCAAGAATATTTTTACTTAAACCTAAAATACTGCTTGCAGATGAGCCAACCTCAATGATTGATGCTTGTTCAAGAGCTACAATACTTGATATGCTTATGAAATTAAGAGAAGAAACAAATATGACAATTATTTTTATAACTCACGATATAGGATTAGCATATTATGTTTCAGATAATGTATATATTATGGAACATGGAAAATTTGTTGAGCATGGTAGTGCTGAAGACGTAATTTTACATCCCAAAGCTCCTTATACAAAGAGGCTTATAAGTGATGTTCCTAAGATTTATGAAGAGTGGGATCTTTCTACTGTATAATGATTAAATTGACAATTAATAATATTAAATAAACATTATTAATTGTCAATTTTATGTTTATATATAAATAGTAATTAAAGAGGTGAGAATTTGTATGCGTGAAAAATCATTCAACTAAATTTATAAAAGAAGCCTATGAAAAAAATCCACTTAATGGTAGTAGTGACGCAATGAATGGATTTCCACATATAAGAAAAGCACATTGTATGTTTGGATGGGATTGGGGGCCAAGGTTACCTGATGCTGGTATATGGAGAAGTTTAGGGATTTTAGGGGTTAATGAAGGTAGAATTGATAACGTATATATATCACAAAATCATAAAGAGAAAAAAGTAAGTTTAAACTTTAAAGTAGATATAAAAATTAATGATAAAAGTAATACTTTGAGATTTGGCGTAGATAAAGAAATAAGTGACTATGATTTTAGATATAAAGTAACAATAACATCACCTGATAATGAGATAATAGTTTATAATGATTCAATAAATGAAATAATAATAGATAATCCAAAGTTATGGTGGCCCAATGGGTATGGTGATCAAAATTTATATAATATTCTTATTGAATTAATAAAAGATGATGTAGTGATAGATAAGTGGGAAAATAAAATAGGATTAAGGACATTAACCATTAGTAGAGAAAAAGATGATTATGGAGAGAGTTTTGCTCATGTTGTAAATGGAGTTAAGATTTTTGCTATGGGAGCAGATTATATTCCAGAAGATAATATATTAGCTTATGTTAATAAAGAAAGAACTTATAATCTTTTAAAACAATGTAAAGATGTAAATTTTAATATTATAAGAGTATGGGGTGGTGGTAATTATCCTTATGATGATTTCTTTAATATATGTGATGAATTAGGTCTCATGGTTTGGCAAGATTTTATGTTTGCTTGTGCAGTTTATGAATTAAATGATGAATTTGAAGAAAATATAACTAATGAATTTATAGATAATATAAGGAGAATCCGTCACCATGCTTGTTTAGCATTATGGTGTGGAAATAATGAAATGGAGATGTTCATGGATAATAATTTGTGGACAAGTGAAAAAAGATTAAAAGCTGATTATATTAAATTATATGAATATATAATTCCTAAGCTTTTAAATAAGGAAGATCCACAAACTTTTTACTGGCCAGCAAGTCCTTCTTCTGGCGGAAGTTTTGATAATCCCAACGATGATAAACGAGGAGACGTTCATTATTGGGATGTATGGCATGGAAATAAGCCTATTACAGAATATAGAAAGTTTTTATTTAGATATGTATCAGAATTTGGATTTCAATCTTTTCCATCATTGAAGTCTGTAGAAATGTTCACGGAACCTGAAGATAGGAATATTTTTTCTTATATAATGGAAAAACATCAAAGAAATGCAACAGCAAATGGGAAAATAATGAATTATATGGAGCAAACCTTTTTATATCCTACTAATTTTGATACGTTATTATATGCATCCCAATTACTTCAAGCAGAAGCAATAAGATATGGGGTTGAGCATTTTAGAAGAAATCGTGGAATTTGTATGGGGGCTATAATATGGCAATTAAATGATTGCTGGCCTGTTGCCTCATGGTCATCAATTGATTATTATGGAAGGTGGAAAGCTCTACATTATTATGCTAAAAGATTTTTTGCACCATTAATGTTATCTTGTGATGAAGAGGGTATATTAACTCAAGATATTAATCCAAATCCAGAGCCTTTTGAGGTTAAAAAATCAATTCATTTATGTATTTCTAATGAAAGCATGTATGATGAAGTTGTAATAGTAAATTGGAAACATAGAAAAAATACTGGAGAAATTATAAAAGAAAAAAGTTATAAAGTTGAAATAAAAAAATTATCAAGTGTATGGCTTGAGAAGATAACCTTACCAGAATTATCACTTTATGATGAATATATAAGTTATGAAATGATTAAAGATAATAAAGTAATTTCTTCAGGTACAACTATTTTTTGTGCTCCAAAACACTTTAAATTTATAAATCCTAATTTAAATATAAGTGTTAATGGTGATGAAATAACAATTTTAAGTGATTCTTATGCAAGAAGTATTGAAGTGATTAATGAAGAGGATAATTTGCTTTTAGAAGATAATTACTTTGATATTAATAGTGGTATTCATAAGGTGAAAATTATTAAAGGAGAACCTAAGGGGTTAAAAGTTAGAAGTGTTTATGATATAAGATAATAGAGAGGTAAATTATGTATTTAGATTGATAAAATTATTTTAAATATGGTAAGTAAAAGATATGGATCAGCATAAAAAATATAAATTTTCAATATTATTTATGCTGATCTTTTTATTAGTATTAATAATAGAAGTATTTGAAGGGATATATTTTAAAGTATTGCAAAAGGAAAAATTGAAACTGACCCTGTTACTTCACCAATATCAGTACTATTAGTTGTAAATTTTAAATAAAAAGGCATTGTTAAAGATGTGTCTTCTTTTTTTGCTTGAACAATGAATCCGGCTGATACAGTAGCATTACCATTACTTGCAGAATTTGAAGTAGCTGTAGTATTATATGAAAATTCAAATATATTATCTATAAAAGGAGCTATTTGAAAATAACTATTTGCACCTACATTTGCTGAGACAATATAACTTATAAAATAAACATATCCGTCAGTAAGATTTATAATTGTACTGTCATTATCAGATAAACTAGTAAGTCCACCAATATTTATTCTTTTAAAAAAAGTAACATAATCTTGAGATTTTAGATCAATATCATATATAGTATATACATCATATGAATTTAGATAAGGACCAGTAGGGCCAGTAGGGCCAGTCAAACCAATAGGACCGATATCACCAGTAGCACCAGTAGGGCCAGTCAAACCAATAGGACCGATATCACCAGTAGCACCAGTAGGGCCAGTCAAGCCAATAGGCCCTGTATCTCCAGTAGGGCCAGTAGGGCCAGTCAAACCAATAGGACCGATATCACCAGTAGCACCAGTAGGCCCAGTCAAGCCAATAGGCCCTGTATCTCCAGTAGCACCAGTAGGCCCAGTCAAGCCAATAGGCCCTGTATCTCCAGTAGCACCAGTAGGTCCAGTTAAGCCAATAGGCCCTGTATCTCCAGTAGCACCAGTAGGTCCAGCTAAGCCAATAGGTCCTATATCTCCAGTAGCACCAGTAACACCTGTAACACCTGTAATTGATATTAATACCGGTGGTGAAGGAACTATATATGGACAACATGAATAATAGGGACATTTATAACAATATTCATAAATTACTTGGTGTGATGTACAACAGTGTTTAATATTTCTATTTGTAATTCTATAATAATTACTGTCCATTAAACCTCCTAAATTATTAATATTATTTTTTACTACTATAAATAGATAAAATTCTACATATATTAATTTATTCTTCAGCATATTAATATGGTACATATAAATTTTTAATATAAAACCAAATGAGCAATATTGTAAATTTAGAATGATAAAAATAGTTAATTAAAATAAATTATGATAAAATATAGAAAAATATAAAGGAGTACACTAACTATGGAAAAAACAATAAATAGAATAAGAAAATTTAGAAAAGATAGAGAATGGGAGCAGTTTCATACACCTTCAAATTTATCAAAGGCAATTTCTATAGAAGCAGCAGAACTATTAGAAGAATTCTTATGGGATAACGAAAATTATAATAAACAAAATGTAGAAGAAGAATTAGCTGATGTTATGGTATATTGCATACATATGGCAGATGCTTTAAATGTGGATATCTCAGAGATAATAAATAAGAAAATGGATAAAAATGAAAAGAAGTATCCAGTAGAGAAAGCAAAAGGTAATAGTAAAAAATATACAGAGTTATAATAGTAAGCATTTATATTATATTGTAAATAATGCTAAAAAATTGTATAATTATTCTAAAACATTTAGAAGTAAAGGCAGGAAAGCAAATGAATAGGGGCAATTTAATTGAAATTTTAAAAAAGAAAATAGTAGTTCTTGATGGAGCTATGGGAACAAGTATACAAAATTATAATTTAAATGAAAAGGACTTTAGAGGGGATTTACTAAAGGATTTTCATAAAGATCAAAAAGGTAATAATGATATATTATCTATAACAAAACCAGAAGTAATAAAAGAAATACACAGAAGCTTCTTAGAGGCAGGTTCAGATATAATTGAAACAAACTCATTTAATTCAACAAGTATTTCTCAAGAAGATTACGATTTAGCACATTTAGTTTATGATTTAAATTATCATTCAGCTAAAATAGCAAGAGAAGTTGCAGATGAATTTACAGCAATGAATCCTGATAAGCCAAGATTTGTTGCAGGTTCTATTGGACCAACGAATAAAACAGCGTCATTATCACCAGATGTTGAAAATCCAGGTTATAGAAATATAACATTTGATGATTTAGTTGATTCTTATAGTGAGCAAATAGGGGCATTAGTAGATGGTGGAGTAGATTGTTTATTAATAGAAACTGTTTTTGATACATTAAACTGTAGAGCAGCAATAGTTGCGGCAAACAATGTATATAAATTAAAAGGATTTACTTTACCAATAATGATTTCAGGTACATTAACAGACAAATCAGGAAGAACATTAGCAGGGCAAAAATTAGAAGCTTTTGCTCAATCAGTTAGAAATGAAAATGTAATTTCTATAGGATTAAACTGTTCTTTTGGTGGTGCAGATTTGATACCTTTTATTAAAGAATTAGCTGATACACAGGATTTATATATATCATGTTATCCTAATGCTGGATTACCTAATGTTTTAGGGGAGTATGATGAAATTCCAAGCATAACAGCTAAATATATTAAAGAATTAGCAAGTGAAAAAAATGTTAATATAGTAGGGGGATGTTGTGGAACTACAGCAGAACATATTAAAGCAATTGCAGAAGTAGTTGAAGGTGTAGAGCCAAGAACCATTCCTAATATAAAAAAAGAAAGTATTTATTGTGGACTTGAAATTGTAAGAAGTAATAAAGAAAATAACTTTATAAATATAGGTGAAAGAACTAATGTTGCAGGTTCTGCAAAATTTGCAAGACTTATAAGGGAAAAGAAATACGAAGAAGCTTTATCTATTGCAAAGGAGCAAGTAGAAAATGGAGCTCAAATAATTGATGTAAATTTTGATGATGGTTTATTAGATAGTGCTAAGGAAATGGAATATTTCTTAAGACTTATAGCTTCAGAACCAGATATAGCTTCAAGACCTATAATGATTGATTCTTCAAGATGGGAAGTTGTTGAAGCCGGTCTTAGAAGTATTCAAGGTAAACCAATAGTAAATTCAATTTCATTAAAAAATGGTGAGCAAGAATTTTTAAATCATGCTAAGGTTGTTAAGGACTTTGGTGCTGCAGTTGTAGTAATGGCATTTGATGAAAATGGACAGGCTGATACTTATGAAAGAAAAATATCCATTTGCAAAAGGGCTTATGATTTATTAGTAAATAAATTAAATTTCCCACCAGAAGATATAATTTTTGATCCTAATATTTTAGCTATAGCAACTGGTATTGAGAATCATGATAATTATGCAGTTGATTATATTAATGCAACCAAATGGATTAAAGAAAATTTACCATATGCAAAAGTTTCAGGTGGAGTATCAAATTTATCTTTCTCATTTAGAGGAAATAACACAATAAGAGAAGCTATGCATTCTGTATTTTTATATCATGCAATTGAGGCTGGAATGGATATGGGAATTGTAAATCCAGGAATGATTCAAATTTATGACGATATACCAAAGGATTTATTAAGATTAGTTGAAGATGTTGTCTTAAATAAACACAAGGATGCAGCAGAAAGATTATTAGATAAAGCTGAAGATTATAAAACAGGCAATGTTGTTAATAATACAAATAAAAATTTATGGAGAGAAAATAGTTTAAATGATAGATTAAGTTATGCTTTGGTTAAGGGTATAACAGAATATTTAGAGGAAGACTTAGGGCAAGCTATTAAAGAATATCCTAAGCCTTTAAGTATAATTGAAGGGCCTTTAATGGATGGAATGACTAGAGTAGGAAAATTATTTGGTGATGGAAAAATGTTCTTACCACAAGTTGTAAAATCAGCACGTGTTATGAAAAAGGCTGTATCATATTTACTTCCATATATAGAAAAAGAAAAAAAGCAAGGTGAAACATCAAGTGCTGGAAAAATTCTTTTAGCAACTGTAAAAGGTGATGTTCATGATATAGGTAAAAACATTGTAGGTGTAGTTCTTGCTTGTAATAACTTTGAAATAATAGATTTGGGAGTAATGGTTCCGTGTGAAGAAATACTAGATAAAGCTATTAAAGAAAATGTTGATATAATTGGATTAAGTGGACTAATAACACCATCTTTAGATGAAATGTGCCATGTGGCTATTGAAATGGAAAAGAGAAAAATGAATATTCCTTTAATTATTGGTGGAGCTACTACTTCAAAAGCTCATACAGCTCTTAAAATTGATCCTAATTATAGTGGAGCAGTTATTTATGGATATGATGCTTCTAAAACAGTTGAAATATCAAAGAATTTATTAGGAACTAATAAAAATGAATATATTAAGGCTATTAAAGATGAATATGAAGAAGTAAGAAAAAATTATAATAGTCATGAAAATAAGATGATTTCTTTAGAGAAAGCAAAAGAAAATAGTTTTAAGATTGACTGGGTTAATAGAGAAATTTCAAAGCCAAACTTTATAGGAATAAAAGAAGTTAAGGATTATTCAGTATCTGATTTAAGACCATATATTGATTGGACATTCTTCTTTATAGCATGGGAAATGAAAAAGTTATATCCAGATATATTAGAAGATTCAGTTTATGGAAAAGAAGCTAAAAAGATTTTTGATGATGCTAACAAAATGTTAGACTTTATTGAAGAAAATAATATTATTGATATTAAAGGTGTTTTTGGAATTTTTGAAGCTAATTCTAATGGAGATAATATTGAGGTTTATACTAAAGATAAATCACAAACAACTATATTCAATTTACTTAGAGAACAAAGAGAAAAAAGCAATGGTGAGTACTTATGCCTTTCAGATTTCGTTGCACCAAAAGAAAGTGGTAAGGAAGATTACTTAGGTGGATTTATTGTAACAGCAGGATTAGGAGCAGATGCTTATGCTAAAAAACTTGAAGATGAAGGTGATTCTTATAACGCAATTATGTTAAAGCTTGTTTGTGATAGATTGGCAGAAGCATTTGCTGAAAAGCTTCATGAAGACATTAGGAAAATTTATTGGGGGTATGATCCAGACGAAAACTTATCTATGAAAGAAATATTTAAGGCAAGTTATAGAGGAATAAGACCTGCATTTGGCTATCCGTCACTTATTGATCAAAGCCAAATGAAAAAATTATTTAATATTTTAGATGGTGAAAAAGTAACTGGGGTTAAACTTACTGAAAGTTATATGATGGATCCTGTATCATCTGTTTGTGGATTATATTTTGCTTCAGAAGATTCTAGATATTTTAACTCAAACTATATAGATAAAGATCAAGCAGAAGATTATGCAAAAAGATGTGGATGTACATTAGAAGAGTTAGAAAAATCATTACCTAATATATTAAGCTATAAGTAAAGTACATTTAATAAACTGAGGGGAGATAATTTCCCTCAGTTTATTTATCTTGCTAATAGTATTATTAGATTAGAAGAAGAGTTTAACTTTTAGATTTTTGGTGGCTGTTGTGGTACAGATAATATATATTTTAAGGAAATAGCAAAAAGAATAAAATAAATATTTTTAGTTTAAGTAAAAAAAATAATATTATTGACATTAATTACAAATAGGAATATGATTTAATCATAATTTAATTTACAAATATAGGATATATTTCGATCTGATAGAAAAGTTAAATCTAATCTAAAAGAGAGTAATTAATAGTTTTGTTAAAAATATATAAGCGCCTCTATAAGTTTATATATTTTATTTAGCTAGCTTTCTTTTATTAGAAGCTAGCTTTTTTTTATTAGATAAATAAGGGGATGAGAATTTTGAAAAAAATAGCTGTAATAAGTGCAATATTAGAAGAACCGAAAGAATGTCAAGAAAGATTCAATAATGTAGTTTCTAGCTTTAGAGGAAGTATAAAAGGAAGAATGGGAATACCATTTGAAGAAGGAATATCAGTTATAAGCATTACTGTAACAGGAACATTAGAAGAAATAAATAGTTTAACTGGGAAGCTTGGAAATATACAGGGTGTTGTAGTGAAAACAGCAATTGCTAAAAGGGAGATTTAATAAAAGGTATGAGTGTTATAGAAATTATAAACAAGCTATATAATACAAGTACTGCAACTAGAGAAGAACTTAATTATTTACTAGATAATTTAACAAAAAAAGATAAAGAGTATTTAATAGAAAAGTCTCATGAAATAGCTTTAAATAATTATGGTAATAATGTTTATATTAGAGGTCTTATAGAATTTACAAATTACTGTATTAGAGATTGTAAATACTGTGGTATTAGGAAATCAAATAATAAAGCAGATAGATATAGGCTTAGTATTGAGCAAATATTAGAAAGTGCTGAACTTGGAGATAAATTAGGATATAAGACATTTGTACTTCAAGGTGGGGAAGATCCATATTTTACTGATGAAATAATGGTTGAAATAATTAAAAAGATAAAAGGAAAATATCCATATAATGCAATTACTTTATCTTTAGGTGAACGTTCATATGAATCATATGAAAGGATGTTTAAAGCAGGTGCAGACAGATATTTATTAAGACATGAAACAGCAAGTAAAGAATTATATGAATCTTTACATCCAAATTCTAGCTTTGAAAATAGAAGAAAGTGTCTTGAAAATTTAAAGAAAATTGGTTATCAAATAGGGGCTGGATTTATGGTAGGACTTCCAAAGCAAACAAATAATGATTTAGTTAATGATTTGTTATATTTAAAAGAATTAAATCCACATATGTGCGGAATAGGTCCATTTATCCCCCATAAAGATACACCTCTTTATAATGAAAACTGTGGAACATTAGAAAAAACTATTACGATGTTAGCCTTAGTTAGGTTAATGTTACCTAAAGTTTTATTGCCAGCAACAACAGCGCTTGGTAGTATAGATCCTCTTGGTAGAGAAAAAGGATTAAAAGCAGGTGGAAATGTTGTAATGCCAAATCTTTCACCTACAAATGTTAGGGAAAAGTATTTATTGTATGATGGAAAAATATGTACTGGTGATGAAGCAGCAGAATGTAGAGCTTGTATAGAAAAAAGAATTAATAAAGCAGGTTTCAAATTAAATATTAGTAGAGGTGACAGCTTAGTATTATCAGAAGAGGAAATTAATAATATAAATAAAAATATTAAAATAGAAAAAATTATTAAAGAAAATTTAGATAATATAAGTTTAGTAAAAAAAGGGTAGGAGAATAGATTATGTATATTAATCATGAAGAAGTCTGTAGATTATTAGAAGATGGTAAAAATGCTACTAGGGACGATGTTTTAAAAATTTTAAATAAAGCAAGAGAAAAAAATGGAATTTCTCATAGGGATATTGCCGTATTATTACAATTAGAAGATAAAGAATTATTAAATGAAATGTTTAAAGTTGCTGGTGAAATTAAAAAGTCCATTTATGGAAAAAGAGTAGTTTTATTTGCACCACTTTATATTAGTGATTTTTGTGTTAATAATTGTGTTTATTGTGGATATAAAAAGTGCAATACTTTTAAAAGAAGAAAGCTTACACAAGATGAAATAAGAGAAGAAGTTAAAATATTAGAAAAAATGGGACATAAAAGATTAGCATTAGAGCTTGGAGAAGACCCTGTAAATGCTCCAATTGAATATGTTTTAGAAAGTCTTGATACTATTTATAAAACTCAAAATGAAAATGGAAATATTAGAAGAGTTAATGTAAATATTGCAGCAACAACAGTTGAAAATTATAAAAAACTTAAAGAAGCTAATATAGGAACTTATATATTATTTCAAGAAACATATCATAAACCAACATACGAAATTATGCATCCACATTCATTAAAGTCAAGTTACGAATATCATTTAAATGCTTTTGATAGAGCAATGGAAGGTGGAATTGAAGATGTTGGTGGGGGAGTTTTATTTGGATTAGCTGATCCTAAATTTGAAGTTTTATCATTAATGATGCACAATGAACATCTTGAAAAAAAATTCGGAGTTGGATTCCATACAATTTCAGTTCCAAGAATAAGGCAAGCTGAAGGTGTTACTTTAGAGAATTTTCCACATCTTTTAAGTGATGAAATGTTTAAAAAGGTAGTAGCAATTATAAGAATTGCAGTACCATTTACAGGAATAATCATGTCTACTAGAGAAGATGAGGAAATGAGAAGAGATGCTCTTAAATTTGGAGTAACTCAAGTTAGCTCTGGATCTTCAACAGGAGTAGGTGGATATAAGCAAAGGGAAGAAGGAAAAAGCATTGAACAATTTAAGACTTCAGATGAAAGAACACCATTAGAAGTATTAAATTGGTTATTAGATGAAGGATATATTCCAAGCTATTGTACAGCATGCTATAGAAAATGTAGAACTGGTGAAACTTTTATGGGGTTAGCTAAAAGTGGAGAAATTCAAAATATGTGTGAACCAAATGCGTTAATGACTTTAATGGAATATGCATTAGATTATGGTGATAAAGAAACCTGTGAAAAAGCTGAAAAATTGGTGAATGAAGAAATAATTAAAATCAATAATGAAGCAATAAGAAAGTTTGTCATTGAAGGAATAGTAAAATTGAAGGACGGTAAAAGAGATATTTATATTTAGGAGGAAAGTATGAATAGTACACCAAATGCTAATAGAAAACACGTAGCTATATTCGGTAAGACAAATGCAGGTAAATCATCTTTAATAAATAGTATTTGTGGACAAGAAATTGCAATTGTATCAAAAATAGCAGGAACAACAACGGATCCTGTATTTAAAGCAATGGAGTTAATATCAATAGGGCCAGTTTTATTTATAGATACAGCTGGTCTTGATGATAAAAGTGAAGTTGGTAAACTAAGAATAAAAAAAACTAAGGAAATGATGAAAAGAACTGATTTTGCTTTATATGTGATGGACGTTAATAATATAGATGATAGTGATTATGAAGAAATAAAGTTAGAATTTAAAAAATATAACATGCCTTATATGTTGATTATTAACAAAATAGAAGATACCGAAAAATCAAAGCTTGATGAATTAAAAAGTAAATATAAAGAAGCAAAGTTTGTATCTACTTATAGTAAAGAAGGTATTGATGAACTTAAAAATGAATTAGTAGCAAAGCTACAAGATAGTGAAAATGAAATGCCTATAATAGGTAATTTAGTTCCATATGGAGGAAAGGTCATATTAGTAGTTCCAATAGATTCAGAAGCACCAAAGGGGAGAATTATTCTTCCACAGGTTCAATGTATTAGAGATTGTTTAGATAATGGAATTAAAACATATGTAGTTAGAGATACAGAATTAGCTTCAGCTTTAGAAGATATACAGGATGTTGATTTGGTAGTAACTGATTCTCAGGCATTTAAAAAAGTAAGTGAAATAGTTCCTAAAAATATAAAATTAACAGGTTTTTCAATACTTTTTGCTAATCATAAGGGAGATTTAAAATCATTTGTTGCTGGAGCTAGAAAAATAAATGATTTAAATAAAGATTCTAAAATTCTAATTTGTGAAAGCTGTACCCACAATGTATCTCACGAGGATATAGGTAGAATTAAAATTCCAAAGCTTCTTAATAAATATGTTGGTACTAAACTTAATTATGAATTCAAAGTTGGTCATGATTTTCCAGAAGATATTAATAAATATGATTTAATAATTCACTGTGGTGGATGTATGATTAATAGGAAAACTATAGTTAATAGAATTGAGATTTGTAATAAAGAAAAAGTAGCCATTACAAATTATGGAGTTGTATTAGCTTACTTAAATGGAATTTTAGATAGAAGCTTAGAAATATTTGAAAACAATTAGTGTAAAATAAGGTTGTCTTTTTAAGGCAGCCTTATTTATTTTTGGTATTCTTTTTAAGGAAGATAAAAGCTATTAGCGGCTTCTAATAAAAATTTATTATAACTACTATTTTCAATAACAGTTGGGCATGATAATTCAAGTGGACTAATTAAACTTTTAAACTTAAGATCATTTAAAAGATGAATTGATTTATTTAAGCTAATAGGTAATATATCATTAAAATCACTATTGTTAGGAGATATTGAAATAGAATTAATAAGCTCCCTTGTTGATTTTAAATCATATATTTTAATATTTTCTTTAAGAAATTTTCTTAATAAAGTAGTACTAAAATTATTATTTATTATAGTGAATTTATCGCAATTATTATAAAAATAATTGTCTAACCAAAGGTGAGAGTAATACCCAACAATATATGATTTTTCGAAGTGATTTACGTTTAATTTAAGTATTTTAGAATTAAATATATCTAAATTAGATTCATCATTAATTGTTTCTTCAAAATGAGAAAGGCAACCTTTTTTTTCATTATTAAAAATAAAATAATAATCTGGAGCAATACTGCCCAGAACTAAATAATTTAAATCATAATTATTATATTTTTTATTTGTTAGGTACTTTATAAAATTAATATGAGTTGTTAAATTTGGCATAATAGCTCCTCCATATTATACTCTTTTATTGATTTATATGAAAATATATTAAAAATTATTTCTCTTATAAGCACAAGACTCTTATATAATATACTCGTAAATGAGAATAAAATAAAAACAAAATACAGATGAAAACATAAAATAAATATTAAAAATAAATTAGAAAGGAAATAGAGTGATGAGATATGTAATTGTAAGCATTGTAAAAGGTCCTGCAGGAGATTTTAATAATAATTTAAGAAAAGATATCTTTAGTAAATATAAAGCTAAATCTTCTAAATTACCTGCACATTTTACAATAAAAGCACCATTTGAATATAACGAAAATATAACTGATTTAGAAAATTGTATAGAAGAAATAAGTAAAAAAGAAAAAGCTACACCTTATAAAATAGATGGATATAATCATTTTGATGATAGAGTAATATATATGGATGTAAATATGTCCAAAGAAGCAAAAAAAGTACATGATGAACTTATAGATAAACTTAGTACTATTTCATATATAAATTTTAAAAATAATGAAGGTAAAGATAAAATTTTTCATGTTACTTTAAGCTCAAAAAAAATACAAAAAATATATAAGCAATTATGGGATTATGTAAATACGATTCCCTGTTGTTTTGATTGTATGTTTGATAATATTTGTATCTATAAATGGCAAAATAATACTTGGGTTCTACACAGAGAATACAAATTAGAAAATTAAATAATTTATAAAACACATATAACCAGGATAGTGTTATATGTGTTTTTAATATCCTAAACATATAAATACTTTTGTATACATACATTAATATAAGAAAAAATTCTGTTTGGGGGAAATGATGAAAAGATTATTAATTATAAAAACTTTAATAGCTGGTATTATAATAATGCTTATTTATACTATTATTTTTAAAACAAATTTGATATTTTCAGAAGCTGAGATTTCAGCTTTTCTTACTTATATGAAAGAAAGAAATAATTTCTTAGGTGCTAGTAATTTTTTTATTTGGATTGTAATTATATCAGCATTAGTTATTACTGCTTTAAATAAAATGAGCAAAGTAAATAAAAAGAACTAAATATGTTGATTTATATACTAAAATTAAATAAAGCAATTTAAATATTTAATAAATTTATAAACAAATTTTACATTTTTACTTCTCTTAGCCCCAAAATAATATTATAATAGAGGAAATAATTAATTTATTTTACATTTATAGTAATATCTAGTCATAATACATATAAAGTAAATTTATATGTATTGGGGATTTTAAAATATATGACTATTTACTTTTATAAGATGACTAGTATTAAATTATTACTTTTAAAGGGGGCAAAGTTTATGAAAACTTCAAAACTAAAAAAAATATTTTCATTAATTCTAGCGATGACGCTGAGTACTACATTGTTTATAGGGTGTAGTGGAAATGAAAAATCAAAAACTGACGGAAATACTATAACTAATGAGGTGAAACAAGAAATTGTTTATAATTTAGGTGCCGATCCTCAAACAATTGATCCTTTGTTAAATACGGCCATTGATGGATCTAATGTTATTGTTAATGCATTTGAATGTTTAATGGTGTTAAATGAAAACAATGAGGCTGTTCCTGGTGCTGCAGAAAGCTATGAAGTATCTGATGATGGATTGGTTTATACGTTCAAACTTAGAAAAGATGGAAAATGGTCAGATGGTGAACCTGTTACTGCTAATGATTTCTATTATGCATGGATGAGAGGTCTAAATAAAGAAACAGCGGCTGAATACTGTTATCAATTCTTTTATATTAAAAATGGAGAAAAGTATTACAATGGTGAAGCAACAGCTGATGAGGTTGGATTAAAGGTTTTAGATGATTATACATTAGAAATTACCTTAGAAGCTCCAACAGCTTATTATACACAATTATTAGCACATCAAACTTATTCTCCAGTAAGAGAAGATATAGTTACAGCTAATCCAGATACATGGGCTACTAGTCCTGATACTTATATTGGAAATGGTCCATTTAAATTAGTTCGATGGGATATGAAAGATCAATTAGTCTTTGAAAAGAATGATAATTATTGGGATGCAGATAATGTAAAATTAGAAAAGATAACATATAAATTAGTAACAGATGAAACTACAGCTTATTCGGAGCTTAAAGCAGGTAATTTTGATGTTGTTAACTCTGTTCCAACTAATGAAATTGAGCCTGGTAAAAATGATGGGTTAGTGAAAATATTCCCTAAGCTTGGAACATACTTTTTTGCTATAAACGTAGGTAAACAAGATAGTATGTCAGAGAACGTTAAAAACGCACTAAGTAACAAATTAGTTAGACAAGCTCTTGCATTAGCAATTGATAGACAAGAAATAATAGATAATGTTGGTAAAGCAGATCAAGTAGCAGCTTACAGCTTTGTTCCTCTTGGTATTACAACATCAGATGGTAATGAATTCTCAAGTAAGGAATATTATGATCCCTCTGATATGGATGGAAATATTGAAAAAGCAAAAGAATTATTGAAGGAAGCTGGTTATGAAAATGGTGAAGGTTTACCAACCATTGAATTAATGTACAATACTGAAGGTGCTCATAAAGATGTATGTCAGATAGTTCAAGAAAATTTAGCTAAGATTGGAGTTAATGTAGAGTTAACAAATCAAGAATGGGCTGTATTTTTAAGTACAAGACAAAATGGAGAGTATCAAATTGCTAGACACGGCTGGATAGGTGATTATAGTGATCCTATGACATTCCTAGATATGTGGGTAACAGGCGGAGGAAATAATGATTGTGGATTTAGTAATTCTGAATATGACTCTCTTATTGCAGAAGCAAAAGTAGAAACTGATACTAAAAAAAGAGAAGAGTTATTAAGGCAGGCTGAAGATATATTAATGGATGAAATGCCAGTTATACCAGTATATTTTTATACAACTGTTATGGCATGGAATGATGACGTAGAAGGAGTACTTGTTACAGCACTGGGAAAAGTATATTTCAAAAATGCATATAAAATAGCTAAATAATAAATGGAAAAAACTCACTGAAATTGAAGAGCCCCGTTAAGTAGACAGGGGCTTATTCAACCCTAAAAGGTTCAGTGAGTTTTTTTATTTACAACAATCAATAAACTTTCTAAATAATTTAAGAGTAATTTCGTCATTAGAAGCCATCATTTCTGGATGCCACTGTATACCTATTACTATTTTTTCATCTACTAATTCTATTGCTTCAATAATTCCATCTGGAGATACTGCTGTAGTTTTAAAATTAGGAGCTATTCGCTTAACAGATTGATGATGAGCACTATTAACTAGATAGTTACTTCCAAATATATCGTATATAAAGCTATTTTTTTCAATGAAAATAGGATGACATCTTTCTGATAAATGACTATCTTGTTTATGAAGAATTTGAGTTTCTGTTGCATAAGATATATCTTGATAAAGTGTACCACCAAAGGCAACATTAATAACTTGACATCCCCTACATATTCCTAAAATAGGTATATCCATCTCAAATGCCTTTTTAACTAAGCTTATATGATACCAATCAACTAATGAGTTAGTATTTCCAAGTAAAGGCTTAGGAAGTTCTTCGTAAGATAAAGGATTAACATCTATGCCACCTGGTAATAATAATCCATCACAACATGATAATTGTTCTTGTATTATATTAATATCATTAATTAATGGCAAAATTATAGGTATTCCACCTGCATTAAATATAGCATTAGGATAATTGTTATTCACTTTTGTATAATAATCCCCGGCAAATTCAACTCTAAAATCTTTAGTTAATCCACCCGCAATTGCGATCTTAGGTATTTTCATATGGATAGCCCCCTCAATATCAAATATATAATATATATTATAATTTAAAAAAACTCATAATAAAGTAAAATATGTAAAATAAAGACTAAAGTTAATAGACAAAATTATTTTATAAATGTATAATGTAAAAAAAGTAATAATTTATATTGTATTGCAAATATATAAAAGGGGGATTAATGTGATTAATTTAAGTATTCTTGAGGAGTTATCAAATTCATTCGGACCATCTGGTTTTGAAGATGATGTTACTAAAATAATTCAAAAACATTGTAGAGAAATGGATGTTAATATAGATGCTATGAATAATGTTTATGTTGAATTAAAGAATAACAACAAAAAAAGACCTGTTATAATGTTAGATGCACATACTGATGAAGTAGGTTTTATGGTACAAGCTATTAATGAAAATGGACTATTAAGTATAGTACAATTAGGTGGATGGCATATAACTAATATTCCTGCACATACTGTATATATAAAAAATAGAGATGGTAAACTTATTAAAGGAATTACAACTTCTAAACCTGTACATTTTATGACAGCATCAGAAAGAGCTAATAATACTTTAGAAATTGAAGATATTTACGTAGATGTAGGTGCAACTAGTAAAGATGAAGTAGTAAATACTTTTAATATACGAGTTGGAGATCCAATTGCACCTAAAGTAGAATTCGATTATAACAAAGAATTAGAAGTATGTTATGGAAAAGCTTTTGATAATAGAGTCGGTTGTTTTTGCATAATTGAAACATTAAAGCTTCTTTCACGAGAAAAAGACTTAGGTTTTGATATAATTGGTGCCTTTGCAGCACAAGAAGAAGTTGGCACTAGGGGAGCTCAAATAACTTCACAAGTAGTAAAGCCTGACTTAGCTATCGTATTTGAAGGATCTCCTGCTGATGACTTATATTATTCTAAAGGAATAGCTCAAAGTGTATTAAAAAATGGAACACAAATACGAAATCTAGATCAAGGATATATTGGTAATCATAAATTCATCAGGTATGCAGAAGACATAGCCGAAGAAAAACATATTAAATTTCAAAATGCAGTAAGAAGGGGTGGATCAACAAATGCAGCTAAAATAAGTTTATTTAATAAGGCTGTACCTGTTTTAGTATTAGGGATCCCTTCACGTTATGTCCATAGTCATTATAATTTTTGTGCTAAAGCCGATATAGAAGCAACAGTAAAGCTTGCATATGAAATAATAGTAAGCTTAAAAGATAATATAAATAAAATATTATAATAATTTATAGTCTACAATTTGCTAATAATTTATAACAAATTGTAGATTTTTTTAATTTAAAGATAAATAATATGGATTGGAATGTTTTTCTATAATGGTATAAATATTGGAATTTGTCTGCGAATAGTAAATTATTAGAAATTTATTATTTTTATAATTTTACTACTAAAATAATGTATAAATATTCCTAGATTAATTTCTGAAAGCGTGTAAACAAGCCCTTGGAAACGTTAACTAACTAAAATGAAAATATTATTAAATTGATTAAAACCTTAGAAAAAAGTTAAGAATATATTAAAAAAATATAACTTATATTAACGATATGTTTTGACAAAGTAAAAAAAGCAAGTATAATTAAATTATTAATTAACAATAAATAATTAAATAGTTAATACTTGGTATTTAAATTATGACTAATTAAATCAATATATTTATAATTATACAAAAAGTTTGCTATTAGTTTTTAATTGATATAATTCATAATTCTAATAGGATAAATTGCTTAAAGCAGTTTATATATATTACAAAGGGGGCAAATTTAAGATGAAAAGTTCAAAACTAAAAAAACTATGTGCTGTTATAATGGCAGCAACAATTAGTACAACCTTATTCATTGGCTGTGGAAGCTCAAATGATGGTAGTACTTCAAGCAAAGGTAATAGTAATGCCAGTGATACAGTTAAACAGGAATTAGTATTTAATTTAGGAGCTGATCCAGAAACAATCGATCCTACAATTAATACTGCTTCAGAAGCATCAACAGTTATTCTTAATGCTTTTGAATGTATTATGACACTTGATGAAAATGATAATGCAGTTGAAGGTGCAGCAGAAAGTGTTGAAGTATCAGATGATGGTTTAGTATATACTATTAAGTTAAGAAAAGATGGTAAATGGTCAGATGGGGAACCAGTTGTAGCTGATAACTTTAAGTACTCTTGGGTAAGAGCGCTTACTAAGGAAAATGCTGCAGAATATGCTTATCAATTATATTATATTAAAAATGCTGAAAAATACTATAATGGTGAAGCAACTGCTGATGAATTAGGAATTAATGTTATTGATGATTATACTTTAGAAGTAACTTTAGAAGCTCCAACAACATACTTCCCTCAATTATTAGCATTTCCAACATATGCTCCATTAAGAGAAGATATTGTTAGTGCTGATCCAGAAGGATGGGCTACAAAACCTGAAACTTATGTAACTAATGGTGCATTTAAATTAGTTCAATGGGATATGAAAGATCAATTAGTATTCGAAAAAAATGAAAATTATTGGAATAAGGATAGTATTAAATTAGATAAATTAACTTTTAAACTTGTAACTGATGACACTACAGCATACTCAGAATTACAAGCAGGAAACTTTGATGTTGTTAACTCTGTTCCAACAAATGAAATTGAACCTGGTCAAGAAGCTGGTTTAGTTCATGTTTCACCTAAATTAGGAACATATTATTTTGGTATTAACGTTGGTAAGCAAGATGATATGGCGGAAGATGTAAAAACAGCATTAAGTAATAAATTAGTAAGACAAGCTATTAATTTAGCAATTGACAGACAAGAAATTATTGATAATGTTGGTAAAGCTGAACAAGTTGCAGCTTATAGCTTTGTACCAGAAGGTATCTATAATCCAGATGGTACTGAATTCGCAGATAAAGAATATTATGATCCTTCTGACATGGATGGAAATATAGAAAAAGCTAAAGAATTATTAAAAGAAGCTGGCTATGAAAATGGTGAAGGTCTTCCTACAATAGAATTAATGTATAACTCAGAAGGTGCTCATAAAGATATCTGCCAAATACTTCAAGAAAACCTAGCTAAGATTGGTATCAATATTGAATTAGCTAACCAAGAATGGGCTGTATTCTTAAATACTAGACAACAAGGTGGATATGAAATTGCAAGACAAGGTTGGATAGGTGATTATAGTGATCCAATGACATTCTTAGATTTATTTGTAACTGGTGGTGGTAACAATGATTCAGGTTACAGCAATCCAGAATACGATGCTTTAATTGCTGCAGCAAAAGTAGAAACAGATCCAGATAAGAGAAAAGAACAATTAAGAGAAGCAGAAGATATCTTAATGGATGATATGCCTATACTTCCAATTTACTACTATACAACTGTTATGGGTTGGAATGAAAATGTTAAGGGTATCCAAGTTTCTGTATTAGGTACAGTTTACTTACAAGGTGCATACAAAGAATAATTAATAAAAAGATGATTTCTATTTGAAATCATCTTTTTTCATTGTTTTTCTAACTTCTTTAGGTGTACAATTGAATTTCATCTTAAATGTTTTATAAAATAATTTAGTATTTGTAAATCCGTGTGTTTCTAATATATCACAAAGTGGATTATTAGTATTAATTAAATCCTTATATATGTGTGCAAGTCGTATTTCATTTAAATATTCTAAAAATGTTTGTCCCATATATTGCTTAAATTTTCTACAAAAATATTCTGGTTGCAAGTGTGCAACATTAGCTATTTCTTGAATAGAAATAGCTTTATTATAGTTTAGTTTAGTGTATTCTAATATAGGTTCAAATCTTGAAAGTGATGAGCTGCTATGTTGTATTTGCTTAGAACCAAGAGTTGTTCTAAAATTTGTATATAGTTCATAAAGCAGTTCAAATACTAAACTTGTAAATTTTAATCTACCAGCATCTGAAGGTGACTTTTCTATTGATTCCATTTCTTTCAATATATATTTTAAGTTATTAGCTTTCTTTAAATATTCTTCATTCTTTGTATTTGAATAAACATCAAAATAAAAGTTTTTATAGTTTGGAATATATTTATTTAATAAAGCAGTTGGAATTTGAATCATAATAGATGTATTTCCCTCAATTGAATGAGTTGAATGAACAACCCCTGAGTTAATTAATATGCAGTCATCTTCTTTTAAATTATATTTATATTCACCAATATCTAATTGTAATGTTCCAGATGTAAGATATATTATTTCAATGGAATTATGCCAATGACTTGATACATATCGTCCTTCATCATTAAACAATTCAATATAAACATCTAAATTTTCTGTAGGTTGTATAATTTCATGAGTAAATCCTTTTATAGCCATAGTTATAACCTCCCTTTATTAAATTATATGTTAATATTCTTATTAATTCAATTTATAAAAAAGATAATATTGACTAATAAATTAGACAATAATGATACTTTTATAACACAATGTAAAAGTATACAATATAAGCATACCAAGTGAAAAACATTATTTTATTCATTGGTTGAATAATATATGATATTATAAATAAATCAATATAGACATATTATTGATTGTAATATGAGGGGGAATACTTATGTATATAAATGGAGTTAATTTAGGAAATTGGTTAGTATTAGAAAAGTGGATGAGTCCAACATTATTTTATGGAACAGATGCAGAAGATGAGTATTATCTTCCAAGAAGTTTACCTCAAGATGTATATGAATCTAGAATAAAAATTCATCGTAGCGAGTATATAACTGAAAGAGATTTTGCCACTATAAAATCTTTTGGACTTAATGCAGTTCGTATTCCAGTTCCTTATTTTATTTTTGGTGATTGTAAACCTTTTATAGGGTGTATAGAAGAGTTAGACAAGGCTTTTAATTGGGCTGAAAAGTATGAATTAAGTATTCTAATCGATTTGCATACTGTTCCAGGTAGCCAAAATGGGTTTGACAATGGTGGGATATCAGGAGTATGTAAGTGGGCCAAACAACCTGAAAGTGTTCAATTTACCTTGAGCTTATTAGAAAGGTTAGCAGAAAGATACGGAAAAAGAAAAGGTCTTTATGGAATACAAATATTAAACGAGCCTATAACAGAAAAGATGTGGGATTTATTTGATATCCAAAATAGGTATAAGCCAGTTGATGAAGAAATGGCTAAAGGAAGTGGTCCTATTTCATTAAAGTTTTTACGTAGTTTTTATATTGATGCTTATAGGGTTATGCGTAAGCATATGCCAGAAGATAAAGCTGTAGTATTTCATGATGGTTTCGATTTAAAATCATGGAAAGATTTTATGAGAGAAGAAGAGTTTAAAAATGTTGTTTTAGATACACATCAATACTTAATGGTTGCAGAAGCTAACGGTTGTGAAAAAAATCTTGAAGCTTATGTGAAATATATTCAAGAAAATTTTGAAAAAGATGTTGAAGAAATGCAAAAATATTTCCCAGTAATTTGTGGAGAGTGGAGTTTATTTAATTCTTATGGTACAGGAGTAGATACCAAAGGAGGACAATCTCCATTAAATGGTGTAGAAGCAAATACGGAAATTCTTTCTTCTGATGAAAAGAAAGAATTATATAGTACTATTGCTAAAGCTCAATTAAATGCCTGGAAAAAAGGAAGTGGACATTTTTATTGGAATTATAAATTACTTTTAGATACAGTTAATGAACCAGGATGGATTGGTTGGGATAGTTGGGACTTAGGAAAATGTGTAGCACAAGATTGGTATCCTATTGAAAAAAATTAGACATTATAAAGTACTGACATTATATAAAGTAATTAATGTTAGTACAAGATAAATTATGAACTATTAAAAAAATTATATTAATAAAAGGAGAAATAATATGATTAGAAATCCTATTTTGCCTGGATTTAATCCAGATCCATGTATTTGTAGAAAAGGTGATGATTATTATATGGCTGTCTCTTCTTTTGAGTGGTTTCCAGGAATTCCTGTATATCATTCGAAAGATTTAAAAAATTGGGAGCTATTAACTCATGTTTTAACAAATGATACATCTGTAGATTTGAAAAAATTACCTTCAGCAAAGGGGATTTGGGCCCCTTGCTTAACTTATTGTGAAAAAGAAGATTTATTTTATGTAGTGTATGGAGTGATGAATTCCATGAATGCTAGGTATTTTGATGTTGATAATTTTGTAATAACATCAAAAAATATAGAAGGTCCTTGGAGTGAACCTGTATATATACATTCATCAGGGTTTGATGCATCAATTTTACATGATGATGATGGTAGAAAATATATAGTTTCATTAGAATGGGAAACTAGAGAAGGATACGAAAAACCAGGTGCAATTTGTATGGTTGAATATTGCCCTGAAAAGAAAGAAATTATAGGATATCCAAAACGAATTTGGAGTGGTGGAACTAATAGAGGATGTATTGAAGCTCCACACTTAACAAAACGTGGAGAGTATTATTATATAATGTGCGCTGAAGGTGGGACAGGCTATGGACACAGTGTTACTATGGGAAGATCAAAAAATGTCTGGGGCCCATATGAAGGTGATCCTACTAACCCAATAGTAACATCAATACCAGGGGATTTTTATGAAAGACATGATCCGGATCATTTAAAACCCAAATACTATAATCCAGAATCTATTTTACAAAAATCTGGTCATGGTAGCTATGTTGAGACACAGTTAGGTGAAGTATATTTAGTTCATCTTACAGCAAGACCATTTGTTCCAGAGTTAAGATGTACTCTAGGGCGTGAAACAGCTATTCAGAAGATGATTTGGACAGATGATGGGTGGTTAAGAATGGCTGATGGCTCTAATTTAGCAAAAGAGTTTATTGAAGAAAGTAAACTTCCAGAATATAAATTACCCCAAATTCCTAGCTTTGATGATTTTGATAGCGGGGAACTTGGAATACAATATTATTCACCAAGAATTATGCCAACTTCATTTGCAGATGTAAAATCTAGACCAGGTTATGTTAGAATAAGGGGACAAGAATCTAGATGCTCCTTAAATAAAGTTAGTATATTAGCTAGAAAGTTAACTTCTGTATATGCAACTATAACAACAAAGATGGAATTTAAGCCTGAAGTACATCAACATAGTGCTGGATTAATAATGTATTATGATAATATGAATTACATTTATTTAAGAAAATATTATAGTGATACTTTAAATAGTAGTGCTATTTCAATAATTCATTTAGAAAATGGTGAAAAGACAGAGTTTATTAATACTAGAGTAAAAGTAGATGATTCTCCTATTTATTTTAGATTAAAAATTAATGGAAGAAGTTCATACTTTGAATGGTCTTATAATGGTGAAAATTACGAAAGAATAGGTAAAGTATTTGATACAACTAAATTCTCTGATGAGTATTGTAAATATGGTGAATTTACAGGTACATTTGTAGGAATTACTTGTGCAGATAGAGTTCTTCATAAACATTATGCAGATTTTGATTTCTTTGATTATAAAGCTGATGAATCAAAAAATGTAGAGTAAAATATATAAAAGGTAGGTTTGAGAGTTATGCAAGGAGTAATGGAAAATAAAAAATCAACAAACAAAGGGTTATCAATATTTGAGCGTTTTGCATATGGATGCGGAGATTTTGGTTGTAATATAATTTATACTGCAATGTCAGTGTTTTTATTAAAATACTATGTAGATTATGCTGGCGTAAGTGCTGCAGCAGTTGGTACAATAATGTTAATATCTAGATTATTTGATGGTGTAAGTGATCTTATAATGGGAATCATAGTTGATAGAACTAAATCAAAACATGGTAAAGCAAGGCCTTGGATTTTAAGAATGGCAATACCATTTGCTGTATCAGGAATATTATTATTTGCTGTTCCAACTTCATGGGGAACTGCTGCAAAGCTTGTTTACGTATTCATAACTTATAATTTAGTATCTACTGTAATATATACAGCAATAAACGTACCATATTCAACATTAAATGCTTTAATGACACAAAATCCTTATGAAAGATCAGTTTTAAGTGTTTATAGAAATTTATTAGCAACAGCTGGTACTTTAATAATAAACTCTTGTACATTAAGATTGGTTACCTTTTTTGGTAACAATGCAAGTGCTTGGACTAAAACATTTGTATTATTAGGAGCTTTATCTTTAATAGCATTCCTTATAACTTTTTATGGAACTAAAGAAAGAGTAGTTGCAGCAAATGCTGAAAAAGCTAATGAAATTCCAATAAAAGAAGGATTTAAGGCCTTATTTAAGAATAAATACTGGATACAAGTTACATTAATCCTTTTACTTTTATTTATTGGTATGGCTTTAACTTATGGTTCAACAACATTCTATACAGAATTTATATTAGGTGATATTTACTTAGCTGATACTATTAACTCAGTTATGAATATTTCTCAAATAATTTGCATGTTCTTAATTGCTGGCTTTGTTAAAAAATTAGGAAAGAGAAATGTAATGGCAATTGGTTTCATTATAACAATACTAGGAACAATAATGATTGCTATTCCTGGAATTGGTTATGCTACAGTTATGATTTCAAGCATAATTCGTGGTATTGGTAATGCTTGTTCTGGTGCTACTATGTGGGCTATGTTATCTGATACAATTGAGTATGGAGAATGGAAAACAGGATATAGAACAGAAGGATTAGCTAATAGTGCTGCAAGCTTTGGATATAAGGTTGGTAATGGACTTGGTTCAGCAGTACTAGGATGGATACTTGCAATTGGTGGATATATGGCTCAATCAGCAACACAGTCCTCTTCAGCAATTTTTTCAATTCGATTAGTATATGTAATAGTTCCAATAGTAATTTATGCTTTAGTACTAATTATCTTAAAATTCTATAATTTAGATAAAGAATTCGACGAAATAGTGTCTGATTTAAAATCTAGAGCAGAAAATAAATAATATAAAAGTAATCATACCAAAAGGGCTCTTTGAACTGATTTATGCAAAATAAATAAGCAGTTCATTGAAGCCCTTTTTTAAATATTTAAAAGTAAAATATGTATTTATTTAAGAATACTAGTTAATTTCCAAATCCTAAATTAGTATTATTAAATAATTAGTGATTAAATTTTACTTAAATTTAACATTGGTTATCATTGATGATATTACCAAATTATAGTGCTATAAAGATGAAAAAATATAAATTTTAGCAAAAAGGGAATGAAATATGATAAGTTTAATGATTATTTGCTCATTAGTTTTATTAATCTGTATAACATCTACAAAAATATTATATAAATTTGGAGTTCCTATACTTTTAATATTTATAGTACTAGGAATGCTTTTTGGTTCAGATGGAATTGTAGGTATATACTTTGATAATTATGAACTTGCAAGTGATATATGTTCTATAGCATTAATATTTATTATGTTCTATGGTGGATTCGGTACTAATTGGAAGATGGCCAAGCCTATAGCAGTTCAATCAATACTTATGTCATCATTAGGTGTTGTTATAACTGCTGGTTTAACTGGATTATTTTCTTCAATAGTTTTTAAAACCTCCTTATTAGAGGGTTTACTAATAGGAGCTGTAATTGCATCCACAGATGCAGCTGCTGTCTTTGCAATATTACGTTCACAAAAGTTGAATTTAAAGGGATCAATAGCTTCTATATTAGAAATAGAAAGTGGTAGCAATGATCCTTTTGCATATATGCTTACAATTATTATTTTAGGATTAATGTCAAATCAAGGATATGGATCAATAGTTCCAATGCTATTAAATCAAATCATCGTAGGAATTCTAGCTTCAATAGTATTGGCAAAACTATCAGTTTATTTATTAAGAAATGTAATGTTTGAGATAGAAGGTTTTTATCCTATTTTCATTACTGCAATAGCTATACTCGCTTATTCATTAAGTGAATATTTTGGTGGTAATGGATACCTAAGTGTTTATATAACAGGTATAATAATTGGAAATAGTAAAATACCTCATAAAAAGAGTATTTTCCAATTCTTTGATGGAGTATCATGGTTAATGCAAATTTTATTATTCTTCTTACTTGGATTATTAGCATTTCCATCACAAATGCCATCAGTTATGTTTAAAGGAATATCAATATCAATATTTATGATTTTAATAGCAAGACCTATTGCAACATTCAGCATATTAAGCTGGTTTAAAGTTCCTATTAAAGAGCAACTTTTTATATCATGGGTAGGAATAAGAGGTGCAGCATCAATTGTTTTTGCAATATTTGCTGTAACATATGATGTTCATATAAATTAGGATATATTTCACATAATATTCTTTATAGCATTATTTTCAGTATCAGTTCAAGGGACACTTATTCCAAAGGTGGCAAGAAAGCTTGACTTAATAGATGATGATCAATCTGTTTTAAAAACTTTTAACGACTATAAGGAAAATAAAAGTACTAAATTGATAGAATTCACAATTAGTGAAAATAGTCCTATTGCAAATAAAAGTATTATGGACTCAAATATTCCTGAAGATATACTAGTTGTTATGATAAAACGTAAAGGCGATGTATTAGTTCCTAATGGATCAACAGTAATTTTACCCGGAGATACTTTAGTCCTATCAGGTAATACTCTTGCCAATTTTGAATATTATAAAGAAGGAAAAAGTACAAATTTAGTAGAGATTTCTGTAAATAGTGATAGTAGTATTGCTAATAAATCAATAAAAGATTCAAATATAAATAAAGATATATTAATAGTTATGATTAAGCGAAATGATAAAGTAATAGTACCAAATGGTAATACAGTAATAAAGCCTAAAGATATACTTGTTGTAACTGCTAATGATTTCGAAGAGGTTGAATCTTTAGTAATAGCGTAAATAGCATAAATAATAGAAAAAAAATAAAGTGCTATCATCATAATATTGATGATAGTATTTTATTTTTTTAACACGAAAATTATTTTCGCACAATCAATTATTTACAAAATTAATTTTTGTTGTTATATTTTAATTAATGGAGTTATCTATAGAAAGGAGGACATACCATGAAAAAAAATAAATCTGTAATTGACATAATTTTTGCTGAATATAATAACTTTTATGAAGCTGAAAAGAAAATAGCTGATTATATTGTTAACAATACGCAAAAAGTAATTGATATGACAATCTCAGAATTAGCAGAATCTGCTGGAGCAAGTGATGCAACAGTTACGAGGTTTTGTAAGAAATGTCATATGAAAGGATTTCATCATTTAAAAATAACTTTAGCAAGAGAACTTGTTGAATCTAAAAAAGATGATGTGAAAATTTCAGGTGATGTAAGTGAAAGTAATATAAAAGAATCATTAAGTAATATATTAGCTAATAAAGTTGAAGAATTAAAACAAACAGTTTCTATGATAGATGAAAAAGAATTAAGTGAAATATTAAATTTAATTAGAAATGCTCGAAATGTACAGTTTGCTGCTGTAGGAAATACAATACCTGTAGCGCTTGATGGATGTTATAAATTCAATCAAATTGGGATACCTTCTGTTACAAATCCAATATGGGAAACGCAAATAGCTTATACATTTAATTTATCAAAAGGTGATGTTGTTATAATAATATCAAATTCAGGATCATCTAAAAGACTAATTGATGTAATTGAAGCTGCAAAAGCTAAGGAGGCTTATATTGTCTCTATTACAAACAGCAATAATTCCCCAATTGCTAAAATTTCAGATTATCATATTAAAACTGCAACACGTGAAAAATTATTTTTGGAAGAATATTATTTTTCACGAATATCTGCCATGACTGTAATAGAAATATTATATTTATTCTTAACAGTAGGAAAACCTGATGTTTACAAAAATTTAAGTAAACATGAGCAATCTATTGCAGATAGTAAAATTTAATTATAGGAGTGAAATTAATGAAGAAAAGATGTGCAAATGAAGCATTGAGATATATTAAAGACAATACCATTATAGGTTTAGGTGGTGGAAGTACTATTTCATACCTTATATCTTTTATAAAAGAAGCAGGTTTAAATATTGAAGTAGTAACACCATCTTTTAAAACCGCTAGTCTTTGTATAGAAAATGGATTAAAAGTTCTTCCAACATGGTCAGTTAATAAAATATCTGTTGCATTTGATGGTTGTGATGAAGTAGATGAAAATCTTATAGCTTTAAAAAGTGGTGGCGGAATACATACAAAGGAAAAAATAATTGCAACTATGGCAGATGATTATATTTTACTTGTAGATGAAAGTAAGGTTGTAAAAAGATTAGAGTTTAAATATCCAATTGTATTAGAAATTCTTCCAGAAAGTAAGGCTCTTGTTGAAAAGGAAGTTAAAAACTTAGGAGGAATACCTAAAATGAGAACAAGCCCTTCAAAAGATGGTATTACTATAAGTGATAATGGTTTATATTTGATGGATGTTGAGTTTAATAAAGATGATATAAAAGATATTTCATTGCTAAATGATAATTTAAAAAAGATAGTTGGAGTTTTAGATACCTCTTTATTTTATAATATAGCAACAAAAGCTATTGTTGCAAGTGAAGATAAAGTAAGATTAATAGAAGTTGAAAGGTAGGTTATGTAAAATGATAAAAAATTTTAAAGTATTAAGTAATGGTGTAAATATGCCATCTATAGGATTTGGAACATATAAATCTGGAAGTGATGAAGAAACAGCTAAAATTGTTAAGTACGCATTAGAAGCTGGATATAGACAAATAGATACTGCTTCATTTTATGGAAATGAAGTTGGAATTGGTAATGGTATAAAAGAAAGTGGAATTAAAAGGGAAGACTTATTTTTAGTTACCAAACTTTGGAATGATGATCATGGATATGATAAAACAATCGAAGCATTTAACAAATCTTTAGAAAGATTACAAGTTGATTATTTAGATTTATATCTAATTCATTGGCCAAATAAACTAAATTCTGAAACATGGAAGGCCTTTGAGTATCTTTATAAAATAGGTAAAGTGAAAACTATAGGAGTATGTAATTTCAAGATAGGACATTTAGAGGAATTAAAGAAAACTGCTGAAATAATGCCTATGGTAAATCAAGTAGAAGTACATCCTCAAAGTTCTAAAAATGATATGCTAAGATACTGTGAGGAAAATAATATTCAACTTGTTGCTTGGAGCCCAATTATGAGAGGGAAGTTATTTACTAATGAGTTAATGTTAAAATTAGCAGAAAAATATAAGAAATCTATAGCACAAATAACATTAAGATGGCATATACAAAGAGAGGTAATTCCTATACCTAAGTCTTCAAATGAAGGAAGAATAAAAGAAAACTTAGATATTTTTGATTTTGAACTTTCTACTGAAGATATGAACGCGATTAATTCATTAGATGAAGGGTATAATGCTTCAATAACAGGAGTACCTGAAAATACAACTTATCTTGATTTCAAATAATTATACCTTACATTAATTACAAATATAAATTTAGAGAACCACAAATAATATAAGTTGATTATTTGTGGTTCTTTTTTATTATATTTAGATTTGTTTATAAAAATATTTAGAAATTCTTCTAAATATATTTACAAATTCTAAAAAAAGGATATAATGTAATTATAAACAATGATAATCATTATCAATAAAAGAAGGTGTAGAAATGTCTTTAATTTTATCTCAAGTAGGACAAGAAGTAACGATAAAAAAAATAACAGGCAATGCTGAAACAAAAAAATTTCTTAATAGCTTAGGTTTTGTAATTGGAGAAGGAATAACAATAGTATCTGATTTAGGTGGAAATTTAATTGTAAATATTAAAGGAGCTAGAATAGCACTAGATAAGGGAATGGCTAGTAGAATCTTAGTTTAGGGGGATTAAATATGACTACATTAAAGGATGTTAAATGTGGACAAACAGTAAAAGTTAAAAAAGTAGAAGGTGCAGGTCCAATTCGTAGAAGGATAATGGATATGGGAATAACTAAAGGAAGTGAAATTTATGTTCGTAAAGTTGCTCCATTAGGTGATCCAATTGAAATTAATATAAGAGGATATGAGTTATCACTTAGAAAATTTGATGCAGAAATGATTGTAATTGAGTAATTATATAATTGAACAAATAAGGGGGAAAAACTATGTCAATTAAAATTGGATTAGCTGGTAATCCAAATTGCGGTAAAACAACAATGTTTAATAATCTTACAGGTGCAAAGCAATATGTAGGTAATTGGCCAGGAGTAACAGTTGAAAAAAAGGTTGGTAAATTAAAGGGGTATAATGATGTTGAGATTGTAGATTTGCCGGGAGTTTATTCTTTATCACCATATACTCTAGAAGAGGTAGTAACAAGAAACTTTATGATTGATGATAAACCAGATGCAATTATAAATATAATTGATGCTTCAAACATTGAAAGAAATTTATATTTAACAACTCAAATATTAGAATTAGGTATACCAACGGTTATTGCATTAAATATGATTGATGTAGTTGAAAAACGTGGTGATATTATAAATTTAGATAAAATATCACAAATTTTAGGGTGTCCAGTAATTAAGACTAGTGCCTTAAAAGGAACTGGAACTAAAGAAGTTGCTTTAAAAGCAATTGAAATAGCTAAAAATAAAACTTCTAATAATTTTAATATGAATTTTTCTCAAGAAGTAAAATCTGCACTTAATGAAATAAAAGCATTAATAAGCAGTGAAAAATTGAAAAAAAGCGATATTAACGATAATTGGATGGCAATAAAACTTTTTGAAAGAGATAGCAACTTATTAGAAAAAGTAACTATTAGTAATGAAGTAAATAATAAAATTGAAAATATCATTAGTAAATGTGAAAAAGAGTTTGATGATGATGCTGAAGGTATAATTACAGCAGAAAGATATGAATTCATAGGTTCTATTGTTTCAAAGATTATAAAGAAAAAAGATAACTCTAAGCATACAATTTCAGATAAAATTGATAAGGTTGTTACAAATAGAATACTTGCATTACCTATTTTCGCTTTAATAATGTGGGGAGTTTACTATATTTCTGTTAGTTCATTAGGAGCAATACTTACTGATTGGACTAATGATACGCTATTTGGTGAAATTATTGGAGAAAATGTAGCTGCATTTTTAGAAAATATAGGAACTGCACCTTGGTTACAAGGATTAATTAATGACGGAATAATAGGCGGTGTTGGTGCTGTATTAGGATTTGTTCCTCAAATTATGTTATTATTTTTCTTATTAGCGATATTAGAAGATTGTGGTTATATGGCTAGAATAGCTTTTATTATGGATAGAATTTTCCGTAAGTTTGGTCTTTCTGGAAAATCATTTATTCCAGTTCTTATAAGTTCTGGTTGTGGGGTTCCTGGTATAATGGCTACTAGAACAATGGAAAATGATAAAGATAGAAGAATTACAATAATGCTTACAACATTTATTCCTTGTGGAGCAAAGCTTCCTATAATTGCCTTATTTGCTGGGGCAATATTTGGAGGAGCATCATGGGTAGCGCCTTCTGTATATTTCTTAGGAATTTTCATGATTATAATTTGTGGAATTATATTAAATAAAACAAAAGTGTTTAAAGGTGAACCTGCTCCTTTTGTAATGGAACTACCACAATACCATATTCCAAGTTTTAAAGGTGTAATACTTCATATGTGGGACAGAGCAAAAGCCTTTATTGTTAAGGCAGGAACAATTATATTTGTAGCTTGTGCAGTAATTTGGTTTACAAGTTCATTTAGCTGGACATTACAAATGGTAGATGCTCAAGATAGTATTCTTGCAAGCATAGGAAAAGTAATAGCCCCTATATTTGCACCACTTGGATTTGGAAATTGGCAATCAGCAGTTTCAACATTAACAGGCTTTGTTGCTAAAGAAAATGTAGTTGGTACCTTTGGAGTATTATTTGGAATAGCAGAAGCAGCAGAAGATACTCCTGTATTATTAACTCAAATAGGATCAATGTTTACAGCTGCTAGTGGATTAGCATTTATTGCATTTAACATGTTAAATGCTCCTTGTTTTGCAGCTATAGGTGCAATTAGAAGAGAAATGGGATCATGGAAATGGATGTGGATTACTATAGGATTCCAAACACTTACTGCTTATATTGTTGCTTTAATGATTAATCAAATAGGTAGTTTTATTTTAGGTACTGGTAGCTTAATTGGTGCAATTGGTTCTGTTTTAATTGCAGTATTCGCAATTTCTATAGCAGTATTATCAGGTAGAGATATAAAAAGCAAGAAAAAAGTAACAAATGCCAACTAAGATAATTTATTATACTCATTAAGGAAGTGAATAGTATGGCAAACTTTATTATTGGTGGAATAGTTTTAGTGCTATTAATTTTAGCTATTAGAAAAATAGTTAAGAATAATAAGAGTTGTGGATGTCATTGTTCCGGATGCTCTCAAGCGAAATCTTGTAATAATAAACTTGAAATTAAAAAATAACCATTTTAAATAAGCTGAGATTTATAAGTCTCAGCTTATTTTTTATATAAATTATTTTTGCTTTGAGATAATAATCCAATTATTATTACATATTATATAATATGGTAGTTAAATCATAATATAGGAGGAAAAATGGATACTTGGATGGTTTTAGGAATAGATAAAACTAAAGATAAGTCCTTAATAAAAGATAGGTATTTCGATTTGTTAACCAAAGTAAATCCAGAAGATAATCCAGAAGGCTTTAAAATTCTAAGAGCTGCATATGAAAAAGCTCTTGAATATGCTAAAAATGAAAATATTGATGAGGATAATTCTGACTTAGAAAAATGGATTGAAAAAGTTAAAACTATTTATAAGTCATTTTCATTAAGAATAGACATAAATGAATGGAATAAATTACTCAATGAAGATATAAGTTTTTCTTTAGAAACTAAAGATGTGGCCTGTGAAAAATTACTTCAATATTTAATTAATAATATTAATATTCCATGCGAAGTATGGAGATTAATTGATTCACATTTCGAAATAAATGAAAGAAAAAAAGAACTTTATGAACAATTTCCAAAAGAATATATTGATTTTATTATTGATAGAATTGAAAACAATGATATTATAAATTATTACCTTTTTAAAGTTGAAGATAATAAAGATTATGATTCATGGATTAATTTATATTTTAATACAATACAGGAGCTAAACAATAATAACATAGAAGTAGTTAAAACATATTTAGAGCAATTACAAAGTTTTAACATATATCATCCATATTTTGATTTGCTTCAGTGTAGATATCATATGGCTTTAGGAGATTACACTATTTCAAAAAATATAATTTCTAATTTACTAAAAAATTATCCAAATGATATGGCTATAAATTATTATGCAGCAGAATTAAAATGGGTGGAAAAGAATTATAAACATGCTAAAGAATTATATGAGCACTGCTTAGATATTTCTCCAAATAATTTTAATGCAAAAGTAGGACTTGCTGATGTACTTTTAGAACTTGGTGAATTAGAAAAATCTAAGAATATATTTATTGATTTAATTAATATTGATCCATATTATGATTATCTTCGAGAAAGAGTTTCATATATAAATAGCCTTTTGATTGATAAGCTAGATAATCAGTTAAAAACAAACCCAGATAATAATAAATTAAAATTTAAATTAGCTTGGTGCTATTATGAAAATTTCAATTATGAAAAAGCCATAAATTTAGTTTTGAAAATTAAGTGTAATGATAGAAGTGAAATTATTCAAAAGTATGATATTTTAGGCAACTCATACTTTGATATGGGATCTTATGATACTGCATTAAAATATTTTCATGAACTTTTAAAAAACAAAAAAACTAAAAATAATGAAATTGAGCTTATCAGTATATACAATAAACTTGGTCGAATATATTCAAAATTAAAAAGATATGATGAGGCACTTAAATTCTTTGATAAAGTTTTGAACTTAATGCCTAATAATATCTATTATATAAATTGTAAGTGCAATACATTAATTAAGTTAGGTAAATATGAAGAATGTTTAGAATTAAGTGATATTGGTATAGAAGTAGATAAAAATGATTCACTTATTTACAGTTTTAGAGCTGAATCATTATATAATTTAGGATATTTAAAAGAAGCATTGGATTCTGCTAATAGATGCATTAATCTTTGCCCATACATTAGTGCTCCTTATATTATTAAAATGAAAATATTATTAGATAATCAAGAAAATGAAGAAGTATTGATGGTTTCTAATGAAGCAAACAAATACAAAATCAATGATAGTGAAATTGTATTATGCAAATGTGAGGCCTTAATAAAATTAAATAGAGGAGAAGAGGCTGAAGATTTAATTAAAAATTTATTAATAAATATTAATGACTCTAATGAAGAAAATAATGAAATAAAATGTAAGGCTTTTTACTTACTTTCACTGAATGAATTAAATAAAGATAATTTTAATTTTGCTTTAGAATTAATTAATGAAGCAATCTCTTTTAATTATAAAGATTTAGATAGTTATTATTTAAGAGCATATATTTATAGGTGTATTTTTGAATACAATCTAGCATTAAATGATTATAATTTTATAATCAATAATAATGAAAATATAGCATTTTCATATTATCAATGCGCACTTATATTCAAAGAAATTGGTAAATATAGAATTGCAATAAGTTACTTTAATAAAGTATTAGAAATTGACCCAGATTACCCAAATGCAAAAGAAGAGATTTTTAAGTTGCAGCAAAAGCTAAATAGTTATTTATAATATTAAATTTTAGTTGGGAGGGATATGGCTACGATTAAATTAAAATATTAATATAATTTAATTTAATTTGTAGTCTATGAATATGATAATAGGAATTGATCTTGGTACTACAAACAGCTTAGTATCTTATTTTAGTGAAAAAGGAACAGTAATTATACCAAATAGATTTGGAGAAAAGCTAACACCATCAGTTGTAAGTTTTGGAGATAATGGAGAAGTTTATGTTGGGAAAGTAGCTAAAGAAAGAATGATTACTCATCCAGAAAGTACAAAAGAACTTTTTAAAAGAAGTATGGGCAGTAAAAAAGAGTTTATAATAAATGAAAATAAATTTACTGCTGAAGAATTATCTTCGTTTATTATAAGATCTTTAAAGGAAGATGCTGAAGAGTATTTAGGAAGTGAAGTTAATGAGGCTATAATAAGTGTGCCAGCATATTTTAATGATAAGCAACGTAAAGCAACTCAATTGGCTGGAAAACTAGCTGGACTAAAGGTTGAAAGAATAGTAAATGAACCTACTGCAGCTGCTATAGCTTATGGATTGCAAAATAGAAATACTAACACTAAATTTTTAGTATTTGACTTAGGGGGTGGTACCTTCGATGTGTCAATTCTCGAAGTTTATAAAAATATAATGGAAGTTCATGCTATTGCTGGTGATAATTATTTAGGTGGAGATGATTTTACCGAGATATTAGTTAATATGTTTTTAAGGGCTAATGAATTAGAAGCATGTAATCTTGATTCTACAACAATTGCTATTATAAAAAAACAAGCAGAAGAAGCAAAAAAAATGTTTTCTAAACAAAAAGAAGTAATAATTAAATGTAAAGTTAATGATGAGATACTTAAATATAAAATATCATTAGATGATTATGAAAAAAACTGTGAATTACTATTAGCTAAAATACGTAAACCAATTGAAAGAGCATTAAAAGATGCGGAAATTAAATTACATGATATAGATGAAATACTTTTAATAGGTGGTGCTACAAAGCTTCCTATTATACGAAATTTCGTTGGTAAGCTTTTTGGGCGTTTACCAAATATATCTATTAATCCTGAAGAAGCTGTAGCTCTTGGAGCTGGTATACAAGGTGCTATGAAGGAAAGAAATGAACTAATAAAGGATATTGTTTTAACAGATGTATGTCCATATACATTAGGAACTGAAATATCTGTATTAAAAGAAGGAGAATATTATGAAGGTGGGCATTTTTGTCCAATAATTGAAAGAAATACTGTAGTTCCAGTAAGTAGAACAGAACGATTATACACAATTCATGATAATCAATCTTCTATTAAAGTAGAAATATTACAAGGTGAAAGTAGGTTTGCTAAAAATAATGTTTACTTAGGCGAGATAAACACTCCTGTACCAATAGGCAAAGCAGGTGAACAAGCTGTTGATGTTACTTATACTTATGATATTAACTCTATTTTAGAGGTTGAAGTTACAGTTGTATCTACTAAACTTAAGAAACATCTAATTATAAAAAAGAGTGATAATGATATGAGTGACGAAGAAATTCAAGAAAGATTTAAAGAATTATCTGAGCTTAAAATACCACCTAGAGAACAGGAAGAAAATAAACTTATACTTTCTATGGGTGAAAGTATTTACGAACAAAGTGTTGGAGAAACTCGAAGAGAGGTTGAATTTTATTTAAGAAAATTTGAAAATATACTTGATAAGCAAAATAGAGATGAAATTAAAGCTGCTGCTAAAGAACTAAAAGAAAAATTTGAATTTATATTAAGTAGAAATAATGAATGTTAATATATACCTTCTAATTATCATACAAAATATTTGGATAAATAAGTTGCTATTTCATTTTGTTTTAGCAACTTATTTTGTTTATAAATAAATTTGATACAATATTATAAATCAATTGATTTAATATAATAAAGATAATGTGAAATAAATATGTTACTATAATACTAAATAGAAGATATTAAATTTAATATAAAAAAGAAAGGTGTGCTTAAATGAATTATAAAGATGTTTTAATTAATGCTAAAAGTTGTATTGGTCAATATTGTAAGGCCTGTGTTGAATGTAATGGAAAAGCATGTAAAAATCAAATTCCCGGACCCGGTGCAAAAGGTGTTGGAGATACTGCAATTAGAAATTATGATAAATGGAAAGAAATAAGAGTTAATATGGATACATTAACTGAAAATAAACCTGTAGATATGAGTTGTAATTTATTTGATAGGAAATTTAAGTATCCTTTTTTTGCAGGACCAGTAGGTGCTGTTAATTTACATTATGGTGAAAAATATGATGATATGACTTACAATAATTTATTAGTTTCAGCATGTGCTAATGAAGGTATCTTAGCATTTACGGGAGATGGAACCAATCCAGATGTTATGAAAGGTGCTACGACTGCTATAAAAAATGTAGGAGGTTTAGGTATTCCAACGATTAAACCATGGAATATTGATACTATTAAAGAAAAAATAGAACTAGTAAAGAAAAGTAATGCAATTGCAGTGGCTATGGATATTGATGCTGCTGGTCTTCCATTTTTAAAAAATATGAATCCTCCAGCAGGAGCAAAATCAGTAGATGAATTAAAGGAAATAATTAAAATTTCAAATTTACCATTTATAGTAAAGGGAGTAATGACTGTAAAAGGAGCTTTAAAAGCTAAAGAAGCAGGGGCATATGCTATAGTGGTATCTAACCATGGTGGCAGAGTCTTAGATCAATGTCCTTCAACAGCAGAAGTTTTAGAAGATATAGTAAAAGCTGTTGGTGATTCTATGAAAGTATTTGTAGATGGTGGAATACGTTCAGGAGTTGATGTGTTTAAAGCTTTAGCTTTAGGTGCTGATGGCGTGCTTATATGCAGAACTTTTGTAACAGCTCTTTATGGTGGCGAAGAAGCTGGTGTTAAATCTTATATTGAAAAATTAGCAAGTGAACTTGAAGACACAATGGCTATGTGTGGAGCATATTCAATAAATGAAATAACACGAGATATGATTAGGTATTAATGTAAATTAAAAAAAAGAAAACATACTAAAAAATGCTATAGCTTTATAAATATTACCATTATAAATTTTAATATAAAGTAATAATAAAACTGTGGGTTAAATTAAGGGTTATTATATTAAGTAACAATTACTTTCAAAACACCATATAAGCTAAGTATTTATTAAAAATAAACTATAGATAAATATTTTATTTATAGTTTATTTTTTTATTTTTAAAATGCAGGTTATATTTGTAAACAATGTGTTAAAATATGGTATAATTATTTAGGAATTATTTCTTAATAAAGGAGGAGTAATAATGAGACTAAATGAATCTATATTATACAAACCAACTATTATTAAGTTTAAAAATATCAAAGGGAAAAAATACTTTGGAATAATTAAATTTAATACTTAAAATGGTTGAAGTAAAAAGACGCTTTTCAAATAAAAATCTAAAAAAATTAATAATTCCTTTGATAATTGAGCAACTATTAGCTGTAACAGTAGGATTTGCAGATACTATAATGGTTTCAAATATTGGTGAAACAGCTGTTTCTGCAGTTTCATTAGTTGATACCATCAATATTTTGTTAATAAATATTTTTGCTGCATTAGGAACAGGTGGTGCAGTGGTTACAGCACAATTTATTGGACAAGACTCAAGAAAAAAAGCACGTGAATCAGCTAAACAGCTAATTTTAATAACTGGATTATTATCATTTTTTATAATGATTGCATGCTTAATATTAAATAAACCATTATTAAATTTAATTTTTGGAACTATTGATACTGACGTAATGTCTAAAGCTCAAACATATTTTTATGTAACTGCAATTTCATATCCCTTTATAGCACTATATAATTCTGGAGCAGGATTGTTTAGAGCAATAGGAAACTCAAAAATTTCTATGATAAATGCTGCAATAATGAACGTAATCAACATTATATTAAATGCAGTATTTATATTTGGTTGTGGATTAGGAGTTTTTGGTGCTGCAATTGCAACATTAATTGCCAGAATAGTAACTAGTATAATTATATTAATTATGTTAAAAAGCAAAAAGAATCTTATGTATATTGATAATTATCATAGTTTTAAATGGAATGGATTTTATATAAAAAAAATACTTCTTATCGGTATTCCATCTGGATTAGAAAATGGTATGTTTCAACTTGGGAAAATACTAGTACAAAGTTTAGTAGCAACATTTGGTACTTATGCAATTGCTGCTAATGCCGTTAGTAATAATATTGCACAAATGATGATTATACCAGGCTCTGCAATTGGATTGGCATTAGTAACAATAGTTGGACAATGTATCGGGGCAGAGGAATATGATCAAGCTGTTTATTATATAAAGCGTTTAATGAAGCAAGCTTATGTGTGGATGATAATACTAAGCTTATCTGCTATCATTTTATCTCCAATCCTTTTAAAAATGTATTCTTTATCAGAAGAATCTACTTCCTTAGCAACAAAATGTATTTTAATTCATGGTCTTGCTGGAATGATAATTTGGCCTATATCCTTTACACTTCCAAATGCCTTGCGTGCTGCAAATGATGCAAAATTCACTATGATCGTATCTATATGTTCAATGTGGACATTTAGATACTTATTGAGTTTTTATTTAGGTAGAACATTAGCTTTAGGACTTGTTGGTGTATGGTTAGCAATGATTGTTGATTGGTTCATCCGTGCATTTTTCTTTATATATAGATATAGAAGTGGTAAATGGAAAAATAAAAGGCTTGTTTAAATTGCATAAAGACCTATATTCTTACTACTAGATAAGTATATAGGTCTTTATGCAATTTCTTTATTAAAAATATTTACAGTATAATTATCATAGGATAAAATAGGCATGAATAGGATGGAGGGGATTAAATGAAAAAAGCTATATTTTTCGATATAGATGGAACATTATTAGATTATATGAATGGAATTGTTGATATAACACCAAAAGTTAAACAAGCTATTCATTCCTTACAAGAAGAAGGGCATTATGTTTTTATAGCAACTGGTAGACCATATGCCTTTTTAAGTAAATCAATATTAGATTTTGGGTTTGATGGATTTGTGCTAGCTAATGGAGCACATGTCATTATTAAAAATAAAACTATTTTTAGTGAATATCTAGATAAATCTTTTGTTAGCAATTTAGTAGATGAATTAGAAAATCTTAATATTCAATATGTGTTGGAAGGTGAATATCACTCATATATGAAAGAGTGTTTTAAAGAATTTCATGACTTTTATGACACAGTAGGAGTTTCAAAAGAATTGTTTAAAGTTAACTATTCTTTAGATGATATTGGAATATATAAAATTGAAATGATGTGTCCTAATGATGAAACAGTAGAAAAATGCTTAAATATAGTTCAAAGAAATGAGGATTATGATTATGTTAATAGCATAGCATTAAAATCATTTGAATTGTATTCAAAGAAAAATACAAAAGCAACTGGTATAATTAAAGCTTTAGAATACTTAGATATTGATATAAATAATAGTTATGCTTTCGGTGATGGTAAAAATGATATCGAAATGTTAGAAACTGTTGGATGTGGAATAGCTATGGGTAATGCATGCGATAGTATTAAGAAATATGCAAATGAAATCACAACATCAATACACGATGATGGTGTAGCAACTGGAATTGAAAGATTTATACTTAAAAAATAATAAAAACTCTCTTAATTGATTTAATATCTTTTAAGAGAGTTTTAACTTTTACATTTAGCACCAAAGACTATTCTCTGGCATGCTTTCTAAAATATTATATAAAATTTGAACAAAAGTATCCTTTTTTATATTTCCAGATGATAAAAGCTGTTTATATTGTTTACTTCCAGGTTGACCTTGAAATAAGCTATGTAGTGGAGCAGCTAGTAGATGCACATTACTGCCATTAGCGATTTCTTCTTTAACATATGGAATATATGATTTTATTATTTCTCCACGCGAAATAGGTTTTAAATTTTCATTATCAACTTTTTGTAAATTAGCTAATAGATAACAATCCTCATATGCAGCTCTACCAATCATAACCCCATCAACTTTAGTAAGAGCATCTTTAATTGATTCAACTGTTTTAAATCCACCATTGATTTCAATATTTAAATAATCAAAATCTTTTTTTAATCTATAAACCATATCATAATCTAGAGGAGGTATTTCTCTATTATCTTTTGGACTTAATCCTTTTAAAATTGCTGAACGAGCATGAACAGTGTATCTATCTGGTTTTGCTTTAGATACAGTATCTAAAAATTCTAATAAATCATCGTATCCATCCATTATTACTTTAGCATTTTTATCTTGAATTATTCCTGTGCCATCAATTCCTATTCTATGCTTAATAGTTATTGGTTTATTTGTAGCTTCTTTCATAGCAAGTAATATTTCATATACTAATTTTCTATCTGACATTAATGCGGCACCCATTAAATTTCCTGAAACCCTATCAGATGGACAGCCACAATTTAAATTTATTTCAGAATAATTATATGAATTTGCTTTCTTAACTGCTTTATAAGCATCTTCAGGATTAGATGCAGCAATTTGCAGTGCAACATTACCTTCTTCTTCTCTAAAATAAAGAATTTTATCTAATTCACCATTTAGTATTGCTTGTGCTGTTACCATTTCTGTATATAATAGAATTTCTTTATTCATTAATCTGCAGAAATATCTAAAATGTCTATGTGATTTGTCAACCATTGGAGCAATACTTATTTTAGGTGTTTTTATATTTGAAATATATTTTTCCATCATTTGTATCCTTTCTAATTTTTGAAATTAGTCAATTTTATTATAGCATAATAAATTTTGATTACTTATATAAATAAACATAAATATGATAAATTTTTAAAAGTAGGTGATAGGTAATGATTTTAATAAAACAAAGATTTATTAAATTTAATTTCACAAAAAGAAATGAAAAACCTAAATACATTGTGATACACGATACTGATAACCCAGGCTTAGATGCTGAATACCATTATAATTACTTTAATAGCGAAAATAAAAATGCTAGTGCAGATTTCTTTGTAGATTCAAAACAAATTATTCAAACAGTTGACAGTGATGTTAATTATAGCTGGCATTGCGGTGATGGTCATGGAAAGTACGGAATAACTAATCAAAATTCTTTGGGTATAGAGATATGTATTGAAAAAGATGGGAATCCTACTGAAGCAACTTTACAATCAACATTAGAATTAATCAAATTTTTAATGAAAAAATATAATATTTCTATTAATAATGTAGTTCGACATTATGATGCTTCAAGAAAGAAATGTCCAAAATCATTTATGAAAAATAATTGGTGTAAATGGTATGAGTTTAAGAGAACTCTCTGTAATTCCTAATATTTGTTTTGTATTAAAAAAATAAAAGAACATATATTAAAAATGTTCTTTTATTTATTGAATGTTATAAGTTTGAATTATTTGCAAACTTTTCTGTTACCTCAAGAAATGTTAATATATCTTCTTCTGGAATATTATTTGTTAATTTCTTGAGGAATTCCATCTGCATCTTGTGTAATTCACCAACAATTTCTTCGGATTGAGAAGTTAATTTTAAATGCTGACATCTTCTATCAGATTTATCAACTTCTATTGAAATAAATCCCTTTTTTAATAATGGTTCTACAGCTTTTGAAACATAAGCCTTAGAAAACCCTTTTAATTGAACAATATCTTTAGCAGTATCACACTTTGGATTATTAAATAGAAATGCTAAAATATCTGCTTCTGGTTTTGTAATACCACATTTTTTAGCTGCTTCACAAGAAAGTTTATAGTATAACTCATTAATATGCTTAAATGAATATAGCATTTTTGTAATATTTAAATTATATATCATAATAATCCTCCAATATAGTTGACAGAAAAACAGTTTCTTTATAAACTATTTTATGTGAATATTATATATTTGTCAATTTATTTTAAAGGAGAATTTATAATGCAACAAAATCAAACAGAAGAATTAGGAACTTGTAGTGTCGGCAAATTACTTTTCAAATTAGCAGTTCCTGCAATTGCCGCACAAATAATCAACTTATTATATAATTTAGTTGATAGAATGTATATAGGCCATATAGCCGAAGTTGGTAAGTTAGCCCTTACTGGGGTAGGAGTGTGTTTACCACTTATTATGCTTATTTCTGCTTTTGCAGCATTAGTAAGTATGGGGGCAGCACCTAGAGCATCCATCTTCTTAGGAAAAGGAGAAAAAGATAATGCTGAAAAAACTTTAGGAAATTCTTTCTCATTATTAGTAATTATATCAATTATATTAACTTTAATTTTCTTTTTCTTTGCTGAAGATCTATTATTAATTTTCGGTGCAAGTGAAAACACAATAGAGTATGCAACTAGTTATATGAAAATTTATAGTATAGGTACTATATTTGTACAATTAACATTAGGATTAAATGCTTTCATCAGTGCTCAAGGATTTGCAAAAGTAAGCATGATGACTGTCTTAATTGGCGCGATTTTTAACATAGTACTTGATCCAATTTTAATTTTTGGATTTAATATGGGAGTATCAGGTGCTGCACTAGCAACGATAATTTCTCAAGCATTATCAATGCTATGGATTTTAAAATTCTTAACAGGTAAGAAAACAACATTAAAAATTAAAAGAAAAAATTTATCTTTATCAAAAAACATTGTTTTACCTTCTATTGCATTAGGTTTAGCACCATTTATCATGCAAGCAACTGAAAGTTTAATAGCTGTTTGCTTTAATTCATCACTTTTAAAGTATGGTGGAGATATTGCAGTTGGAGCAATGACTATTTTAACTAGTGTTATGCAATTTTCAATGCTTCCTCTTAATGGTTTGACACAAGGAGGACAACCGATTCTTAGCTATAATTACGGTGCAAAAAATCCAGAACGTGTAAAAAAGGCATTTAAAATATTGCTTATATCATGTGTAACTTATTCTATGATATTATGGGCTTTAGCAATGATAACGCCAAAATCATTTGTACTAATATTTAATAATGATCCTGAACTATTAGATTTTACAAGTAATGCCTTAAGAATATATATGGCCTTATCTGGTATATTTGGAATACAAATAGCTTGTCAGCAATCATTTATTGCTTTAGGAAATGCAAAAACTTCATTATTTTTAGCTTTATTAAGAAAAATAATATTATTAATTCCATTAATATATATTATGCCAATATTTATTTCAGACAAAACAACAGCTGTATTTATGGCTGAACCCGTAGCAGATTTCATTGCTGTTTCAACTACTGCAATATTGTTTTACATTCAATTTAAAAAAGCTATGAATGAAATATCAAATAATACTGATAATACTGAAGAAGTACAGTAAATAAAACTAAAGTAAAATATAAAAAAAATATAATAACTAAGAAGGTGATTTTTTTGGATAGTATTGCAAAGAAAAATTATTTAGAAATTTTAAAAACATTTTTTATTGCTTTAGTTTTCTTAGCACTTGGGTCCTTTATTGGAGTAAATTTTATACCTTATAGTATTAGATATATGTTAAATATAGCATTTTTCATTTTAATATTGGTATCAGCCTTTACAAGAAGAGGCGGATTTGTTCCTAATAAAGTGAGTATGAACATTTATGCCTTTATTTTAGGAATATTAACCGGATCGACATATGTATATTATTTTTATAATTTAGGAGCAGGTACATTTATTTCAATAGTTATAGGTGTAGTTCTTATTTTTGGTATTTCTTATTTAGTAGCATTAAATCAAAGTGAAGAAACTATTTTTCGATTAGGACCAATGATAACAATTGGAATACTGGTGCTACTAATATTAGAATTTATAAATATATTTTTCTTTAAGTTTGGAACATTTGATTTAATTATTTCTGCAATAGGAATAGTAATTTATTCAGTTTATGCATTAGTAATTATGAAATCAATACAAAGTAGGTGTAAGTATAGTATTTTATCTGAAAGTGAAATTGTTACTTTTTCTTTCTCAATTTTTATAAGCTTTTTAAATCTTTTAGTTGATTTATTAAGATTTGTATCAATATTAAAAAATGATAATTAAGATTTACTTAAACATTAGTTCACAAAACTATTATTATGATTTTATCTTAAAAGCATAATAATAGTTTTTTAGTTTCATTAATTATAATATTTTCAATTAAAGCATAACTCAATATTTAATAACATATTAATTTATAATTAAACTATATAATAGTGCTCTTAATTACTAATATATTATATAATCATAATTTTATTGAATATATTAATGAGTTATAAAATATAAATAAACATAAGGAATTAAAGTTATATATATTTATAAAAAAAGTAACATTAAAGATATATTTATCTTTTTTGTTCTATTTATGTTTAAACAATTTATACATTACGTATATCCAATTAGTAATTTTTTAGGAGGAAAAATGAAAACTAAACAAGTTGAAGTTTTACCTTATGATAAAAAATGGAGAATAGAATTTGAAAAAATAAAGAACATTATAGTTTTATCTTTAGCTGATATAATTATTGATGTAGAACATGTTGGTAGTACATCGGTTGAAGGATTAGCTTCAAATCCTGTGATAGATATCGATATTGTAATTCCAACTTACGATTGTTTTAACATATTATTAAAAAAATTAAAAAAACTTGGTTATACTTATGAAGAAAATAAAAGTAATAAAGATATGAAAATATTCAAATATGTTGGTAATACTAATTTAATGGATCACAATTTATTTATATGTTCAAGAAAGTCAAAAGAATTAAAAAGACATTTAGCGTTTAAAGCCTATTTAAAAGAAAATAAAGACAGTCTTAATAAATATAACAATATTAAACTTGAAGCAGCTAATTTATATCCAAATAATATTGAAACATATATTAAGCTAAAATCAGAATATGTAAAAGAAATCTATAAAAAATTGAATTTGCTATAAGAAAAGTTATCTTTATTTATAATTATTTATAATGATATAATATTAGCAAAAATCAAATTTATTTTTATAGGAGATTGTACCAATGGAAAAAATTTTTATAACTAATACTGAAGGCACACCTCAATTTGGATGTAGCTTATGCTATAAATGTAATAGCATTTTTGGGAAAAGCTTATGTAAAGTTAAAAATAGAGGTTGTTGTTGGTATTTCCCCAAGTTTACTTTATATGATATACAGAAGATGATAAAAAGTGAAGAAGGGATTTCTACTTTAAATAGGATTTTAAAACTGCCTAATATTAAAATATATAATTACTATATTCATGCAGTTGGATATTTTGATTACGATAGTCATGATAAATATATAAAAAATAATGGGACATGTGAATTACCATATGCAACAGAGGAACAAATTAAAGAAGTCAGAAGTGAAATTATTTCTGAAAATGATGAATATTATATATATGAAGAATATAATGAATATGATTCAGATAAAAATAATAGTATAAAAAAACCTAGAGTTATAAATGATGTTTCTATGTTCTTTCGAGCTTGTCCCTTTGTAATAGATGGTCAAGGTTGTACATTAAATAAAAAATATAGAACTTATATTTGTAACTTTTTTTTATGTGATGAAATAACTGATAACCTTATAGAAGAGTCTACTTTTAAAAAGTATAAAGAAGAAAGAGATAATTATATCAGATGGATAGAGTGGGAAAATTCTTCTTTAGAGTCACTCTTAAGACATAAAAATATAAATTTAGTTAAAAATTTTAATGATGTAATTAATCTTCTTAAAGAAATTGAAATTAATGAATATGAATTTCCAAATTTAGATGAAATAAATATAAACTTAAAATAAAAATGGTAGCAATTATACTACCATTTTTATTTATTATAAAATTTCAAGTATTTCCACCTTATAATTTTCACCAGGTGCCATTACTTCAGCTATATCCCCAGCTTTTTTTCCAACTAGAGCTTTTCCTAAGTCAGATTCAATACTAATTAACATATCTTCTGGCTTTGCATCTAACGTAGTAACTAGGGTAATTGTATCTTCGAAATCATCATCTAAAAATTTAATTTTAGCTTTTGTATTTATTCCAATAATAGATTTATCCATTCGTTCATCATCAATAATAGTTGATGTTGTAATTAATGTTAATAAGTGTTGTATCCTATTATCATTTTCTCTATATTCTTCACATGCAGCTTTATATTCTGCATTTTCTGATCTATCACCATGAGCTGCTGCAATTAATTTTTCTTTAGCAATTTCTGCTCTACGAACAGTCATTCTATATTCTAATTCTTCTTGTAATTTTTTAATATTTGATTCAGTTAATATTTTTTTCATAAAAAGCGTATCTCTCCTAAAAATTATTATGATAATATTATAAAGATTTATTAAATAAAAATAAAGATATCATTATAAGAAACGAAAAAATTCCAATAATATTTTTACTTAAACTTAAAATTAATTTCTCATTTGAAATTAATTTTTTAAAGATGTATAATTATACTATAATATAAAATTAAATATCATAATAAATTTAAAATACAACGTGTAGTTTGTCGATGTTCAACGTAAGTCCAGTTGCCGATAAATTACACTTTTTTTGTTAGGAGGAAAAGTTTATGTTTTCAAAAAATGAATATATCATTTATGGATCAACAGGTGTTTGTAAAATAATCGATATTGTTAAAAAGAAATTTGGATTTAATAAAGAAAGAGAATATTACATTCTAAAACCAGCATATGATACTAATTCAACTATATATGCACCAATTGATAACGACAAAATTAGCATTAGAAAAATTATGACTAAAGAAGAGGTATACGATTTAATCAAAACAATGCCTGATAATGAAACTATCTGGATTGATGATATGAATTTAAGAAAAGAAACGTACAATGAAATATTAAAAAAGGGTAATAAGAAAGATATAGTTAAGCTTATTAAGACACTATATATGGAAAAGCTAAGAAAAAAAGAAGAGGGTAAGAAACTTAATGCTGGAGATGAAAAAATTATGAATGAAGCTGAAAAGCTTTTGCATGAAGAATTTGCATTAGTATTAAATATCAAAGTAGATGAAGTTTTACCTTTCATTTTAGGTGAATTATCCCCAGAAGAAAAACAAAATTTGAATTTTTAATTATTTAATCTAAAATTAGAGGGTAAGGTATTTTACTAAAACACCTTACCCATAATATAAAATAATAGATATTTCTCTATGAAATTAGTTCATCTATTAGTTGAGATACTGGAACTATTTTATCTATTCTATATGCATTAGATCCACAAAAAATCAAACCATTATCAATATCGCCATAAGCTGCATTTATAAGAGCCTTGCTAATACAATATGGTGTAGTTGATGGATTACATGGAACAAGACAATTGTAACATTTTGTTATTTTTTCACCTTCACTTGCTATCTTTTCTAAAAATTTATTTTTAATAGCTCTTCCAGGCATACCAACAGGACTTTTTACAATTTGTATATCTTTTTTAGTACAGTTAACATATGCATTTTTATATCTTATATCAGCATCACATTCATTAGTAGCTACGAATCTTGTACCAATTTGCACACCGCTAGCCCCTAAATTCATATATTTCTTTATATCATTATTATCAAAAACGCCACCACCAACAATTACAGGAATATCTTGATTATTTTCTTCTTCAAATTCTTTAACAGTTTTTAAGATATCAATTACATTATCATCAAATTTTTCAATTTCGCTTTCAATTTTATCACCCTTAAATCCTAGATGTCCGCCTGCCTTTGGCCCTTCAATGATAATCCCATCTGCAATTTTATTATAATGTTTTTTCCAATAAGTTAATATTAATTTAGTAGCTTTTGTAGATGACACTATTGGCAATATTTTTATAGAACTATCTTTTGTATATTCTGGTAATTTCAATGGTAATCCAGCTCCTGAAATAATTAAATCAGCACCACCTTCAATAGTTGCTTCAACTAATTCTTTGTAATTATTCATAGCAACCATTAAATTAACTCCTATAATTCCATTATTACTAATTTCCTTTGCTTTAAGTATATGCTTTTTTAAAGCTCTAATATTAGCTTCTAATGTATTAGTTTCGAAATCCTTTTCACGATATCCAGGATGTGCAGCTGAAATAATTCCAATAGCCCCATTTTTAGCAACATTACCAGCCAAGTTAGAAAGTGAAATTCCAACTCCCATACCACCTTGTATAATAGGTAATTTCGACAATATGTTTCCAATTTTTAATTCTTTCAATTTCATTTTTTTTACTCCTTCTACGAAAAATACTTTGATAATCAAAATATATTTCAAAGTATAATATAAATTATCTAAAAAGGCAATAAACAAAAAAATTATTGACAAAATTTAAAAGTAGAATTATGATAAAGATGTTTGATGGTCAAAATATTTGAGAAAGGAGTGAAATATTTAACATTTTTTAAAAGCATTTTTTTTATTTTATAAAATTATTAATTAGAAATTATTTATTATTATTTATATAAAACAAAAGGAAAACTCGATAAAACATACAAGGGAAAAATATAACTTATTATTTATTATAAGTTGCTTAAGATAAAAATATTAAATTACTTAATATTTTATATTTTTAACATTTTAATTTGATTATCAAATAATTATATTTTAAAAACAAAGGTGTTAAGATGAGTTTAGTGAAGTTTATAGGAGTTGGGCATTATTGTCCTGAAAATATCGTAACAAACAATCAATTATCAGAAATTGTTGACACGTCACATGAATGGATCATTAAAAGAACTGGAATATCTCAAAGAAGAATTTCAAGTGGTGAAGGAACTGTTGATTTAGCAGTTAATGCAGCTAAAAATGCTATGAAAATGGCTAATTGTACTCCTGAAAGTATTGATTTTATTATTGTAGCTACAACATCACCAGATAGGCTTATGCCATCAACTGCATGTAGTGTACAGCAAAGATTAGGATGTATAAATGCAGCGGCTTTCGATATAAGTGCAGCATGCTCAGGTTTTTTATATTCATCAGTAATAGCTAATTCATTATTAAAATGTGGAGAAGGTAAAAGAGCTTTAGTAATTGGAAGCGAAGTTCTTTCAAGAATAGTAGATTGGACTGATCGTAATACATGTGTATTGTTCGGAGATGGGGCAGGTGCAGCTATACTAGAAACTTCTAATGATAGTTCTGGAATAATAAGTACCTGTGTTGGTTCTGATGGAACTAATGGATTGAAGGCATTATCGTCTAATCAATTTCCAATTAAAACCCCTTTTTCTGATTCTACTTTAGAAAGAAAAGAATTTATAGAAATGGATGGCAGAGAAGTATTTAAGTTTGCAATATCAATAATCCCAAAAGTAGTAAATGATTTATTGCAAAAATCTAATGAAAATATTGAGAATATAAAGTATATAATACCACACCAAGCTAACTCTAGAATTATAGATGATGCTGCTAAAAAATTAAATTTAAGTAGGGACAAGTTCTTAATGAATCTTGAACAATATGGTAACACCTCTGCAGCAAGTGTTCCAATAGTATTAAGTGAATCTATAGATAAAGGGCTTATTAATAAAGGTGATAAGGTAATATTAGTTGCTTTTGGTGGTGGCCTTACTTGGAGTGGAATATTATTAGAATGGTAATTTAAAAAATAAATAGAAATGACTAATTAAATTTATTTAAAATGTCAATAATAATATATATTGTAAAAATAAAGAATTTTTGGAGGAAGTAATATGATATTCGATAAAATAAAGGAAATAATAGTAGAACAATTAGGAGTTAATGAAGAAGATGTACAATTAGAAACTAGATTTATAGAAGATTTAGATGCTGATTCTTTAGATTTATTCCAAGTTATCATGGAACTTGAAGATACTTTTAATGTAAAAGTAGAAGATGTTGAAAATATAAAAACAGTTTCAGATGCTGTATCATTTATTGAAAAAGCAACAGCTAATTAGTATTGGAGGTAAAAACTATGAAAAAGGATATATGTAATCTTATAGGTATTAAGTATCCTATTTTTCAAGGAGGCATGGCCTGGGTTTCTGAAAGTAATTTAGCTGCTGCTGTTTCAAATGCAGGAGGATTAGGAATTATAGCAGGAGCTAATGCTCCTGCTAGCCATATACGAGAAGAAATCAGAAAAACAAAAAAATTGACAGATAAACCATTTGGATTGAATATTATGCTTTTATCTGATAATGCTGATGAGCTAGCAGATATAGCAATTGAAGAAGGTGTTAAAGTTATAACTACTGGTGCTGGGAATCCTGGTAAGTACATCGAAAAATGGAAAAACGCAGGTATTATAGTTATTCCAGTAGTAGCTTCTGTAGCACTGGCTAAGAGAATGGAAAGAAGTGGAGTAGATGCTGTAATTGCTGAAGGATGTGAATCAGGTGGTCATGTTGGTAAATTAACAACAATAGTTTTACTTCCACAAGTATGTGATGCTGTTAATATTCCAGTAATCGGAGCTGGAGGAATTGCAGACGGTAGAGGTATTGCTGCTGCTTTCACTCTTGGAGCAAGTGCTGTTCAAGTTGGAACAAGATTCTTAGCTTCAGAGGAGTGTCAAATACATCAAAACTATAAAAATGCAGTAGTTAAAGCTAAAGATATTGATACTGTAGTAACCGGAAGATCTACAGGGCATCCTGTTCAAGTTATAAAAAATAAATTAGCTAAAGAGTATTTAAAGCTTGAAAATAACAATGTAAATATCGAGGAGCTCGAAGAATTAGGAAAAGGTGCTTTGAAAAAAGCTGTTATAGATGGAGATATTGATAATGGTTCATTAATGGCAGGTCAAATATCTGGAATGGTAAATAAAATACAAAGTGTAAAAGAAATAATTGAAGAAATGTTTAATGAATATGACAATATTAAGTGCAATTTTAATTCATAAACAAATGGAGGAATTATGAGAATAGCTTTTATTTTTTCAGGCCAAGGTTCACAATATATTGGAATGGGCAAGGAATTATATGATAACTATCCTGTTTGTAGGGATGTTTTTAATAAAGCAAATGAAATCTTACAATTTGATATTAAAAATATGATTTTTAATGGTAATAAAGAAGAATTAGATATTACAGAAAATACTCAACCAGCAATACTAACTACTTCTATTGCAATCTTAAGAATATTAAATGAAAAAGGTATTGAACCTGAAATTGTTGCAGGTCTAAGTTTAGGAGAATACTCTGCTTTAGTAGCAAGTAATTCCATTGACTTTGAAAGTGCATTAAAACTTGTTAGGAAAAGGGGTCAATTAATGCAGGAAGCTGTACCTCCTGGACTTGGTGCAATGGCAGCTGTTATAGGATTGAATGAAGATATAATAAAATCTAATTTAGATAGTATATCTAATAAAGGTATTGTTGAAATTGCTAATTATAACACACCTAATCAAATTGTAATTGGAGGCGAGAAGGAAGCTGTAGAGTTAGCACAAAATTCTTTAAAAGAAGCAGGTGCAAGAAGAGTAATCCCATTAAAAGTTTCTGGTCCTTTTCATACATCTATGTTAAATGAAGCTTCAAAAAAATTAGCGTTACATTTAAATGATACTGTCTTTAACGAACCAAAAGTAAAAGTTATTACAAACGTAACAGGTGATTTCATTAAAAATAAAGATGAAATTAAAAGTTTATTAGAAAAACAAGTGAAATCATCTGTTAAATGGAGCAATACAATTGAAAAAATGATTGATGAAGGCATTGATACTTTTATAGAAATCGGACCTTCCAAAACATTAAGTAGCTTCGTTAAAGAAATAAGCAGAGGTAAAAAAATTAAAGTAAACATCTTTAATGTAGAAGACTTAACTTCACTTAATAAGACATTAGAAGGAGTTGAAACTAAATGTTAAAAGATAAAAATATTATAGTAACAGGAGCTACTAGAGGAATTGGGAAAGAAATAGCACTAACATTAGCTCAAAATGGTGCTAATATTGCTATAAACTATAGAAATTATAATGAAGAAGTAGAAGAACTAATTAATTCAATAAAAGAATTTGGAGTAGATGCTATTGCTGTAAAATGTGATGTTAGTAAATCGGATGAAGTAGATAACTTTATATCTGAAGTTAAAAATCATTTTAGTTCAATAGATGTATTAGTAAATAATGCTGGAATAACTAAAGATGGATTATTATTAAGAATGAAAGATGAAGATTTTAATAGTGTTTTAGATGTAAATTTAAAAGGAACATTTAATACTACAAAATCAATATCACCAATAATGATTAAACAAAAGCATGGAAAGATTATTAATATATCTTCAGTTGTTGGTATTGTAGGAAATGCAGGACAATGTAATTATGCCGCATCTAAAGCTGGAGTAATAGGCTTTTCTAAATCAGTGGCTAGAGAGCTAGCTTCTAGAAACATAAACGTTAATGTCGTTGCTCCTGGATATATTGATACTGATATGACAAAAAGCTTACCTGATAAAGTAAAAGATGAAATATTAAAAAGTATACCTATGAAAAAAATGGGTAATCCTAAAGAAGTTGCTAATTTAGTATTATTTTTATCATCAAGTTTATCTGACTATATTACTGGTCAAGTAATAAATGTTGATGGTGGAATGGTAATGGCTTAAAAGGAGGTTTTACTTTGAAAAGAAGAGTAGTAGTAACAGGTCTTGGTGCTGTAACACCAATTGGAAATGATGTTGAAAGTTTTTGGTCTGGAATAAAATCAGCTAAAAATGGAATAGATGAAATTACATTATTTAATCATGAAAATTTAAAAGTTAAAATGGCAGGAGAAGTTAAAAACTTTGATCCTACATTATATATGGATAAAAAAGAATCAAAAAGAATGGATAGATATACTCAATTTACAATAGCTGCGGCTACTGAAGCTTTAAATGATAGTAAAATTAATCTTGATGAAGCTAATAGAGAAAAAATAGGTGTTTTTTTTGGTTCTGGAATTGGAGGGTTATCAACACTTGAATCTCAAATAAGAACTTTAGTAGTTAAAGGACCTAGTAGAGTTTCACCATTAACTATACCAATGTCAATATCAAATATAGCCTCTGGAACAATAGCTATTAAATTTGGTTTACTAGGTAGCAGCTTTAGTATAACATCAGCATGTGCATCAGCAACTCATTGTATAGGTGAAGCATATAGAAACATTAAGGATGGTTATTGTGATGTTATTTTCGCTGGTGGAGCAGAAGCTTCAATTTGTGAATTTGGTATTTCTTCATTCCAATCATTAACTGCATTAAGTAAAAGTGAAGACAGAAATAGAGCCTCTATCCCATTTGATTTAGAGAGAAATGGATTTGTAATGGGGGAAGGTGCAGGAGTATTAATATTAGAAGAACTTGAAAGTGCTTTAAAAAGAGGTGCTCATATCTATTGTGAAATTGTTGGCTATGGTTCTACTTGTGATGCATATCATATAACTTCACCTTGTCCTGATGGAGATGGTGCTTATAGAGCTATGAGAGATGCAATGTTGGATGCAGATGTTGAACCTAGTAAAATCTCTTATATTAATGCACATGGAACTGCAACTGAAATCAATGATAAAGTTGAAACATTAGCAATAAAGAAAGCTTTTGGAGATAACTATATGAAGCCATATGTTAGCTCTACAAAGTCAATGACTGGTCATTTATTAGGTGCAGCTGGTGCAATAGAAGCAATTGCATCTATTAAAGCAGTAGAAGATAACTTTGTGCCACCAACAATAAATTATGTTCATCCTGATCCTGATTGCGACATAAACCTAATAGTAAATGAAGGTAAAGAAAGTAACATTGAGTATTCTATGTCAAATTCATTAGGCTTTGGTGGTCATAATGCAACTCTTATATTTAAAAAATGGAGGTAGCTTAAATTGTTAGACTATAACCAAATTAAAGATTTGATAAAGGAAATAGATTCCTCGTCATTAAGAGTTTTTGAATTAGAAGATAGTGATATTAAGTTAAAACTAAGTAAAAATAATACTACTAACTGTATTAATGAAACTATAAATGATATTCAGCAAGAGGATTTAGTTAAAAGCTTAAATAATGTTAATAATAATACAATCATGTCAGATAGAAATGACAATATACCAATTATTGATGAAAATGTAACAATTGTTAAGTCACCTTTAGTAGGCACATATTATTCCTCTTCAACTCCTGGTGGAACACCATATGTTGAAGTAGGTACGACAGTAAAAAAAGGAGATGTGTTATGCATTATTGAGGCGATGAAAATAATGAATGAAATAACTGCTGAAGTAGATGGAAAGATAATCGAAGTATTAAGAGAAGATGAAGATATTGTAGAATTTGGAATGGAGCTTTTCAAAATAGTTTAACAATACTTCATAAGTTAATAAGGAGAAATTTTTATGGATATAAATCAAATAAAAGAAATATTACCCCATAGATATCCTTTTCTATTAATAGACAGGGTTATAAGTATAGATGGAAATAAAATAGTTGCAATCAAAAATGTTACTGCTAACGAAAATTATTTTCAAGGTCATTTTCCTATAGAGCCTGTAATGCCAGGTGTATTAATAATCGAAGCTTTAGCTCAAACGGGGGCAGTAGCAATATTAAGTAAAGATGAATTTAAAGGTAAAATTGCTTATTTTGCAGGTATAGATAAAGCTAAATTTAGAAGAAAGGTTGTACCTGGTGATACATTAAGATTAGAAGTTGAACTTACAAAGTTACGTGGTAGAGCTGGAGTAGGATATGGTATAGCTTATGTAGATGATAAAAAGGTATGCGAAGGAGAATTAACCTTTATGGTAGGTTAATGGAGGTATTTTTATGATTAGAAAAGTTTTAATAGCTAATAGAGGCGAAATTGCTGTAAGAATTATTCGTGCTTGTAGAGAGCTTGGAATAAAAACTGTTGCTATTTTCTCTGAGATTGATAAAGATGCCATGCATACAGAACTTGCAGATGAAGCTATTTGTGTTGGAACTTCAAAATCTAAAGATTCTTATCTTAATGAAAGTAATATATTGAGTGCTGCCGTAGTTACTGGTTGTAATGCCATTCACCCTGGATTTGGCTTTTTATCAGAAAAGGCAAGTTTCGCAAGTATGTGTGAAGAATGTAATATAAAATTCATTGGCCCTAGTAGTGAAACAATTAGCATAATGGGCAACAAATCAATGGCACGTGAGATAATGAAAAAAGCAAATGTTCCAGTTATTCCTGGAAGCGATGGACTTATAAATAATATTGAAGAAGCTAAAATAGAAGCAAAAAAAATAGGATACCCTATAATGATAAAGGCCTCTTCAGGTGGTGGAGGTAAAGGAATAAGAATTGTACCTAACGAATCTGAATTGGAAAATGCATATTTTACTGCTAAAACAGAAGCTAAAAATAATTTTGGCGATGACTCTGTTTATATGGAAAAATTTATTGAAAATCCAAGGCATATTGAATTTCAAATTTTAGCTGATTCCTTCGGAAATGTAATTCATTTAGGTGAAAGAGATTGTACAATTCAAAGAAGAAATCAAAAGGTGCTTGAAGAAGCACCATCTATAATTTTAAGTAATAAATTAAGAGAAAAAATGGGAATAGCTGCAGTTAATGCAGCAAAAGCAGTTAACTATATAAATGCAGGAACTATAGAATTTTTACTTGATAAACATGGTGATTTTTATTTTATGGAAATGAACACTAGAATACAAGTTGAGCATCCAGTTACAGAAATGATAACAAATGTAGATATTGTAAAGGAACAATTAAATATAGCAAATGGTAAAGAATTATCATTATCTCAGGATGATATTGTAATTGAAGGTCATGCAATTGAATGTAGAATTAATGCTGAAAATCCTAATAAAGGTTTTGCTCCATGCCCAGGTAAAATAAATTTTTTAAATATTCCTGGTGGAAATGGAATAAGAGTAGATACTGCTGTTTATAATGGGTATAGTATTCCACCTACTTATGATTCAATGATTGCTAAGCTTATAGCTCATGGAAAAACTAGAGAAGAAGCTATAAGAAAAATGTTACGAGCATTAGATGAATTTGTCATAGATGGTGTTGATAATAATATAGATTTTCAAATTAGTATATTAAATAATGAATTATTTCGCTTAGGAAATTATGATACTAGTTTTATAAGCAATGAATTTAAACTATAAGTTGGTGATATTATGAGAATTTTTAAAAAGAAAAAATATGGAGTTATAAATGTTCCTTTTATTGATAACAAAGATATCCCAATAGTACCAGATGGAGCCTGGGTTAAATGTGACCATTGTGGCAAAATATTATATAAGAAAAACTTAGAAGAAAATTACTACATGTGTAACAACTGCAATCATTATTTTAGATTATCAGCTCACGATAGAATTAACTTGATATGTGATCAAGATTCATTTATAGAATTTAATAGAAATATGGAAACAAACAATCCTATGAAATTTCCAGGCTATGAAAAGAAAATAGCTAAATATAAAGATAGTTCTGGAATTACAGAAGCTGTTATAACTGGTACTGGTTTAATTAATGGTAATAAATCTGTGATATGTGTAATGGATTCTCATTTTATGATGGGAAGTATGGGAACTGTTGTTGGAGAGAAAATTACATTAGCTGTAGAAAAAGCTATTGAAGAACATTTGCCAATAATAATTTTCACTGCCTCAGGTGGAGCTAGAATGCAAGAAGGAATTTTATCATTAATGCAAATGGCAAAAGTAAGTGCAGCTCTTGCTCGTCATAGTAAAGCCGGATTACTTTATATAACTGTCTTAACAGATCCAACTACTGGAGGTGTAACAGCAAGCTTTGCAATGTTAGGTGATATAATTTTAGCTGAACCTCATGCTTTAGTTGGTTTTGCAGGAAGAAGAGTAATTGAAGGCACAATAAAAGAACAGTTACCTGAAGACTTTCAAAGTGCTGAATTTTTATTAGAAAAAGGATTTGTTGATAATATTGTAAAAAGAGATGAAATGAAAAATGTTTTATCGCTTCTATTAGGGTTGCATAATCAAGCAGGAGGTGATTCTATTGACAAAAGCAATTAAAGCTTGGGATAGATTATCTATAGCTAGAATGATTGATAGACCAAACGCAGAGGATTATATAAAATTAATATTTGATAATTTTTTTGAATTACATGGAGATAGATACTATGGAGATGATAAAGCTATAATTGGGGGTATAGGAAAGCTTGAAAATACTCCTGTCACTATAATAGGAATCCAAAAAGGAAAAAATTTAAAAGAAAATATGGAAAGAAATTTTGGTTCTCCTTATCCAGAAGGTTATAGAAAAGCACTTAGATTAATAAAGGAAGCTGAGAAATTTAATAGACCAGTAATTTGTTTTATTAATACTTCTGGAGCCTACTGCGGAGTTGAAGCTGAAGAAAGAGGTCAAGGAGAAGCCATTGCAAGAAATCTTTTTGAAATTTCACAAATCAAAACACCTATTATTTCTATTATTATTGGTGAAGGTGGAAGTGGTGGTGCCATTGCATTAGCTTGTGGTGATAGAGTTTGGGCTTTAGAAAATTCCGTTTATTCTATTTTATCACCTGAAGGTTTTGCATCAATTTTATTAAAAGATTCATCAAAAGCTAAAGAGGTAGCAGATGTAATGGGAATAACAGCTTATGATCTGCTTTCTAACGGTGTAATTGAAAAAATAATAAATGAGCCTACTGGTGGTGCTCAAACAGATATTAAATCAGTAGCGAATGATTTAAAAAAATCATTAATATCAGAAATAAATGATTTAAAATCAATGGATGTAAATGAACTTATTAATCAAAGGTATGAACGTTATAGAAAATTTTATTAAAATAAAGGAACAAGTTATTTATTTAACCTGTTCCTTTATTTTTTAAGGTAATTATACAGAGGTATGTGTAGCTCAATACACAAAATGTATCTTACATTAATAATTATTGCCACTTTTTCCATTTTATACACTAAAAATATTTTTTTTATAGTTATAAAATTGAGCCTTTCAGACAAATATAATAATTATAAGCTGAAAGGCTATATATATAGGAGAATATTATGAGTTTTTTGATATTATATATTATATGGTAGAAGTTTTAAATTATGATTACTAATAATTTAATTTTAGGAGGGTATAACATGATTAATTCAATAAAATCTTCAGTATTTTATCACATATATCCATTAGGGTTTTGCGGTGTGATAAATAATAAAAAAAATTATACAAAAAAAGCTGGATTATCAAAGATTGATGATAAATGGATAAATCATTTCACTCAACTTGGAATAAATTCAATTTACTTCGGACCATTATTTCAATCTACCTATCATGGATATGATACCATTGATTATTTAAAAATAGATGATCGTTTAGGAACAAACGCAGACTTTAAACAATTAGTTAGAAAATTACACGATAATAATATTAGCGTTATTGTTGATGGAGTCTTTAACCACGTTGGACGTGAATTTTGGGCATTTAAAGATGTTATAGATAAAAAATCTCAATCACCATATACATCATGGTTTAATATTAATTTTAATGGAAATAGTAACTATAATGATGGCTTCTATTATGAAGGATGGGAAGGACATTATGATTTAGTCAAACTTAACTTATATAACAAAGAGGTTAAAAATTATCTTTTTGAAGTAATTGAAAAGTGGATAAATGAATTTGAAATAGATGGAATACGACTTGATGTTGCATATTTATTACCTAAAGAATTCTTAAAAGAACTTAGAGAAAAAACAACTCAATTTAAAAATGATTTTTGGCTAATGGGCGAAATGATTCATGGTGACTATAATAGTATAGCTTCACCAGAAATGTTACACTCAGCAACCAATTATGAACTATATAAAGGTTTATATTCAGGTCATAATGAAAAAAATTATTTTGAAATCGCTTATTCTTTAAATAGAGAATTTGGTGATTATGGTATTTATAAAAATATAGACTTGTATAATTTTGTTGATAACCATGATGTAAATAGAATTGCTTCAATGGTTAATACAAAGGAATATTTAAAAAATATTTATACAATACTATTTACTATTCCTGGAATACCATCAATTTACTATGGAAGCGAGTGGGCAATAGAAGGTGATAGAAAGATAAGTGATTTAAACCTAAGACCAGAATTATTTTTAGAGGATTTTGAAAATGATATTGATGCAAAAAATATAGAAAAGTTCATTTCTAACTTAATATCTATTAGAACTAAAAATATAGAATTAACACAAGGATGTTATAAAGAAATTTTAGTCAAAAATAAACAATTTGTTTTTGGAAGAGGATATAATGATAAATGGATTTTGATTGCTTTGAACCTTGATAATAAAGAAGAAATTTTACAATTTAATGTACCTTTTGCAAATAGTACATTAATTAATCTACTAGATAAAACTGAAAAACTAAATGTAAAAGACTATAAATTAAACATTTCTATACCAGCCTTTAGTAGTAAAATATTAAAAGAAGAAGAATAAAAAAATAAAGCTACATAAATTATAAATCATCATAAAATCTATTTATAATTTGTGTAGTTTTAATTTTAGTTAATACTTTTCATTATAAGCATTAATTATATATGAAAACGATAATATTACAAATATTGCAGTATTAATAAATATAATTGGTGGCATAAATGTACTAATTAATTTTAGTGTATAAATAGGATATGGAATTCTTAAAGCATAATTAATTAAATATTTTATTAATATTATAAAAAATATATTGAGTATAAAATAAATAAATTGCAGTATAAATGCTTTTTTACAGTAATACTTAATATGCTTCTTGTTAGAATTAAAATAATAAACAATTATTGGATATAACCAGTTAACATAACATAACTTTGAATGAAATAGTAAAAGTATTGGTATTACATATACAGAAATTATAATCAATCTATTTTCTAATACACATGAAATACTATTTATCTTTAAATGGCTTTTATCCGTAATAATTCCTCCAAATATAAATAATATAGTAAAGTATATTATTTATATTAATAAAGTATTATCATTGTTTTTACTTTTTTGTAAATACTTTATTAATAATATTGACAATGAAAATTAAAGTAGTAAAATAATTATTATAGTGTTAGCACTCATTGTTATTGAGTGCTAACAATAACTTATGAGATTAAAAAAGGAGAGAGTTTTATGGAAACAAAACAATTTAAAGCAGAATCAAAAAGATTATTAGATTTAATGATTAATTCAATTTACACTCATAGAGAGATCTTCTTAAGAGAGTTAATATCAAATGCAAGTGATGCAATTGACAAAATATATTACAAAGCATTAGTAGATGAAAATATAAACTTTGACAAAGATAATTATTTCATCAAAGTAACTCTTGATAAGGATTCAAGAACAATAAAAATTAGTGATACTGGTATAGGTATGACTAAAGAAGAGCTTGATGATAACTTAGGTGTTATAGCTAAAAGTGGTTCATTAAAATTTAAAAAAGAAAATGAAATTAAAGATGGTTATGATATCATAGGACAATTTGGTGTAGGATTCTATTCATCTTTCTTAATTGCAGATAAAGTTACTGTTATAAGTAAAGCATATGGAAGCAATGAAGCGTATAAATGGGAATCATGTGGTGTTGATGGATATACAATAGAACCATGTTATAAAGATTCTATTGGTACAGATATAATTTTACATGTAAAAGAAAATAGTGAAGATGAAAATTTTTATGAATATTTAGAAGAATATAAAATTAGAACATTAATTAAGAAATACTCTGACTTTATTCGTTATCCAATTAAAATGGATATAACTGAAAGAAGACTTAAAGAAGGTTCAGAAAACGAATATGAAGATATTATAGAAGAAAAAGTAGTAAACAGCATGGTTCCTATTTGGAGAAAAAACAAAAATGAACTTACTACAGAAGACTATGATAACTTCTATAAAGAAAAACACTATGGCTTCGATAAACCTTTAAAACATATTCATTTAAGTGTTGATGGAACAGTTAGCTATAATGCAATTTTATATATTCCGGAAAATATGCCTTATGATTTTTATACAAAGGATTATGAAAAGGGGTTAGAGCTTTATTCTAATGGAGTAATGATCATGAATAAATGTTCTGATTTATTACCTGACTACTTTGGATTTGTAAAAGGTATAGTTGACTCTGAAGATTTATCATTAAATATTTCAAGAGAAATATTACAACATGATAGACAATTAAGATTTATTGCAAAAAATATAAAAAATAAAATAAAAAGCGAACTTGAAAAAATGCTTAGAAATGATAGAGAAAGCTATGAAAAGTTCTATACTGCTTTTGGAAGAACACTTAAATTTGGTGTGTATGATAACTTTGGTGCAGAAAAAGATGTTCTTCAAGACTTACTAATGTTCTATTCATCAAAAGAAAAGAAGATGACTACTTTAGATGAATATGTAACAAGAATGTCTGATGACCAAAAGTATATTTATTATGCTGCTGGAGAATCTATTGATAGAATAGAAAAACTTCCTCAAACAGAATTATTACTTGATAAAGGATATGAAATATTATACTTTACTGATGATATTGATGAATTTGCTATTAAAATGCTTATGAAGTATAAAGATAAAGAATTTAAATCAGTGTCAAGCAGTGATTTAGGTATTGAAAATAATGATGCAGAAATAAAAGAAGAGGAAAATGATGCAGAAAACAAAGCATTATTTGATTCAATGAAAGATATCTTAAATGGAAAGATTAGTGCTGTTAAGATTTCTAAGAGATTAAAAAATCATCCTGTTTGTTTATCAAATGAAGGAGATTTATCAATTGAAATGGAAAAGGTATTAAATCAAATGCCTAATGCACAAGGTGTAAAAGCAGATAAGGTACTTGAAGTAAATGCTAATCATGAAGTTTTTAAAGCATTAAAGGATGCCTATGAAAATGATAAAGATAAATTGAATTTATATACTAATATTTTATATAATCAAGCATTATTAATTGAAGGATTAAGCATATCAGATCCAGTTGAATTTACTAACGACATCTGTAAATTAATGAAATAGTTATTGAAAAATTTCCCAGGTAATATTTATAATATTCCCTTAACAACGAAAAAGAATGTTATTAGAAATAACTCTAATAACATTCTTTTTATTATTCATATTTAAATTTAACACTAATTTCCTTAATTTCACCTTTAGAATTTTTTCTAATTGTAAAATTCTTTATGTCTTTAAATTCATTATCTAACTGATAAGCTAATTCATTAATAGTTGCCTTACATTTCTTAGATAAGTCATTGTCTTCAACAATTGTAAATCTAGATTTTTTACAAGTAGTTTCATTTTGCGAATCATCGATTACTACATAATAATCAGAAGTCTCCTCAATAACATAATATTCCTTGTTTAAAGTTAAACTATCGCATAAATTATTATTTATACATCTTAAAATCATATTTAATTCCTCCCTAACCCTTTTGCCTATATTATAGGACAAAATCCATAAAAATGAAATTGGAATTTCATATGAATTTAATAATACTTTTTAGTAGGAAATTATATTATTTACATAAATATATTTTACAACTCCTATTATTATCTTGTATAATCAACTTTGCATATATTTATGCAAATACCAAAGAAAAAGTAGTAATATAATGTGGAGGGATATTATGAATATAAATAATAATTTATTAAATGAGAAAATCAATCAATTAAAAAAAGGCCTTGAAATTGTTGGGGCAAATGAAAATTTATACAATAAAACTAATGATGAAATTATAAATGATATCTTAGATATGGCTTTTAAAGGTGAAACTTTAAAGTTTACTATAAATGATTCAGAATATACAATTAACGAATTAATTCAACTTAAACAAGAATATGAAAAACATTTCTTGAGAAATAAACTAACAACATTAAATTCAATTGTATATAAAATAAAGAAGTACGATACATCATTAGATTCATTAATTAGAAAGTATAAAAAGACAAGAGGATTAGAGGAATATAATAAAATTTATGCAAGCATAAATAAGACTTATAGACTTGATATAAATAAATTAGTGTTATCTAGTGTTAATAATATAGAAAATATTACTGATTTAGATGAGCAAGAACATCTTTATGGAGAATATTTAAATCAAAAAAGAAAACAAATAGTAGATGGTGTAGTTAGTAAAGTAGGGATAGTTTAATACTATCCCTTAAACACCTTTATTGTTAAAGTCAGGTACAAAATCTTCTGTATCAGTTCCGGCATCTTGGATAAAACCATTTTTAACACCAATAGATAATGCATAATTTATTAAAGAATCATAAACTTTAGGATTTATTGATTTGTTAATTTCGGGATAATCCTTTGCATTATACAATGGAGTATATTGATTCATCAATGAAATATATACCTTATCATTAAATGTATTATAAATTAAATCTATAACTTTTTTTGAATCAAAAAGTAACCCTGGTAACATTAAATGCCTAACAATTACTCCTTTTTTCATTATTCCGTTATTATCAAACACAGGAGGACCTACTTGTCTAACCATTTCTGATATTATTTCGATTGCATTTTTTGAATAGTTATTTACCTTTGAATATTTCAATGAATATTTATCACTAAAATATTTGAAATCAGGTAAATAAATATCAATATATCCTTCTAATGATTTAATAGTATCTATAGTATCAATAGAATTTGTATTATAAACTATTGGCAAGGCTAGCCCATTTTTTTTTGCTATTTTTATGGATTCAATAATCATAGGAACATAATGAGTTGGTGTGACTAAATTAATATTATTTGCTCCTTTATTTTGTAATTCCATAAATATTTCTGCAAGTCTATTTATAGTGATTTCCTTACCATATCCATTTTGGGATATTTTAGAGTTTTGACAAAATACACATTTCAAATTGCAATTTGAAAAAAATACTGCCCCCGAACCATTTTCTCCTGAAATACAAGGTTCTTCCCAGAAATGCAAATCAGCTCGTGCAATCTTAATTTTATTATATGTTTTGCATACTCCCATAACATTTTGATTTCTATTTACTTTGCAATTTCTAATACATAAATTACAACTATTTAATAAATTTATATCATTCATATTTAACACCTCATAAGTGAAATTCATGTTTTTAATTCAGTTAATAAACTCTTTCGACTATAAAATGAAAAGATAGTTATTAAAAGTATAGCAATTTATAATGAATTAATCAATTTAAGGTATTATATAGTTATTTCCTGCTATTTGTGGTATAATTGACTCATAATCAAAATGTTGAGAGGTGTAAGATGAATACGGTAACGGTTATAATAAATGGTGTCGAATACAACTTAAGAGGAAAAGAAGACGAAAAATATTTGTTAGACGTTGCAGCTTACGTTGATACTAAAATTAGAGAAATTTCTGGAAGTAATAAAAAACTTAGTACAAGTTCTGCAGCTGTTTTAACTGCTGTTAATATAGCAGATGAACTTTTTAAATGTGATTTAGAAATTGGAAATATAACTAAGAAAAAAAATTCTCTTGAAGAACGTCATTTAACACTTAAAGAACGTTTAAGAGAATTAAAAGTTGATATAGATGAGACTGCAAAAGCTAGAGCTGCCGAGGTAGATTCCTTAAATTCAATGATATTCCAAATGGAAGAAAAGTTAAAAGAACACGAAGAAATTAAAACACTTAATTCAGAATTAATGAAAAAAATCGAAGAATTAACTAAATTAAATAATGATTTAACATTTGAAAATAATACCTTAAATGAAGAAGTTCAAAAATTAAGTTCTGATAATATAAAATTAGAAACAACCATTAAAAATTGTACAGAAGAAATAAATAGTAGAGTTGCTATAGAAGAGTATGATGAACTTTCAAATAAGTTACAAAAAACTCAAAAAATAAATGTTATGCTTAGCGATGAAAATGATGATTTAAAAGAAAAAATAGAAAGTTTCAATTTAAAAATTAAAGATTATACTAATCAAAATACAGAACTACAGGAAAATATATCAACTCTAAATGAGTGTATTAAATTTAAAGAAGCTGAGCTTAAAGAATTTAAAGAACTTAATATTAAACAAAGCTTAGAAGAAAAAAATATATTAGAAAATAAAATTTCTATTTTAGAAAATGATTTGCAAGATGCATTAAATAAAAAAGAGCTATTCAAATCTCGTAATAAGGAAATTAATTTCCAATTACAAAACTTCAAATACAAGGTATTAGATTTAGAAAAGAAGTTAATGGATAGTCAATTCAATTTAGCGGTTGAAAAAAGAGAAAAAAACCCACTATTAAGATAAGTCTGTTCAATCATGAGCAGGCTTATTTTAATTAATGTAGAAAAACATATTTAATTATGTTATAACAATAAGTAGTTTATTTTATAAGTATAAGAATACTAAATAGAAGTAATTAAAAATTTAATAATAATCTATATTTTAATTTATTAGTAGAGATTATTAACTAAATTGATTATTAGTTGAATAGTAAAATAATGTTTATAAATTTAATTTACTAATTCATTTTTTACAAATGATAACATTATTATTGAAACTTAGGAGAGATTTTTATGAATAAAATTGAAATTTTAGCACCTGCTGGCAGTATGGAAAGCTTATATGCGGCAATTAATAAAGGTGCAGATGCAGTGTATCTAGGCGGAAATAAATTTTCAGCTAGAGCATATGCTTCAAATTTTGATAACGAAAATATGAAAAAGGCAATTGATTATGCTCATAGTTATGGAGTAAAAATATATGTTACATTAAACACTATATTAAAAGAAAATGAAATTGATGAAGCTGTTAGATATGTAGGTTATCTATATGAAATAGGTGCAGATGCATTAATAATTCAAGATCTAGGATTATTTAAAAGAATAAAAGAAGAATATAATGATTTAGAAATTCACGCTTCAACACAAATGACAATACATAATGGTGAAGCAGCCATTTACTTCAAAGAAAAGGGATTTCACAGAGTAGTTTTATCAAGGGAAATGTCCCTAGATGAAATTAAACATATTTCTAAAGAATTAATGATTGAAACTGAAATGTTTGTACATGGTGCAATTTGTATAAGCTATTCAGGACAATGCTTAATGAGTTCTATAATTGGTGGAAGAAGTGGAAATAGAGGCAGATGTGCTCAACCTTGTAGAATGGAATATACTCTTCAAGGAGAAAAATCAGGTGAACAAAGAGGATATTTACTTAGTCCAAAAGATATGTGCACAATAGAAGATGTTAAAGATATTATTGACACTGGTACATTCTCATTAAAGATAGAAGGAAGAATGAAAAGACCTGAATATGTAGCTGGTGTAGTTGATAATTACAGAAAAGCTGTAGATAAAGTTATATTAAAGAAAAAATATAATGAACAAGAAGGTAAGGGACAATTATTACAATTATTTAATAGAAGTGGTTTTACTAATGCATACTTAAAAAGTAATACTGGTAAAGATATGATGAGCTTTAATTCTCCAAAAAATACTGGTGTACCTCTAGGTCAAGTAGAAAAAAATGGAGAAATTAAACTTAAAGCAGATATTGCATTAGGTGATGGTATACGTCATGCAGATAAAGGCTTCACTGTAAGTAAAATATTAATTAATGGCAAAGAGCAAAGTAATGCTAAAAGAGGTGACATAGTTAAAATTTTCCCTATTAATTATAAAAATGGTGAACAGCTATATAAAAGTTTGAATAAAGAGCTTTTTGATGAGTTAGAAGATTATATTAAACCATATGCTAAAAAAATATCCTTAAATGCCTCTGTTAAATTTGTTGTAGGTTCTCCTATAGAATTAAATATAAAATATAAAGGAAAAGATTATTGCTTTGCTGGTGAAGTTGTACAAAAAGCTGAAAAGCGTCCTTTAGATAAAGAAAGAATAAAAGAAGCATTAATTAAATCTGGTGATGTACCATTTAAATTAAACATTGTTGAATTTACAGAGTTTGAAGATGGATTTATGAGAGTTGCTGATTTAAACAACTTAAGAAGAGATTCTATAGAAAGCCTTATAAAAAGCATTTGTAAAGAATCAAGAAGAAAACGTCCTACAAAAAAATCATCTTCAAATGAAAAACCTAAGGCTACAGATGATACTCCTAAAGAGCTTTATAGCTGTATTACAAAAAATCAATTAAATGCATTGCTAGATTGTAATATAAATAATATTGCCTTTGATATTTTTAGTAGAGAAGAAAATGCATTAAGATTTTCAGATATAATTGAAACATTTGAAAAGTATAACGGAAATATTAACTTATATATAAAGACCTCATCTATAATTAAAGGTGAATTTAATAAGGTTTGTAGTGTTATAGAAAAAGTTAAACCTTATATAAAAGGAATAATAACATCTAATGTAGGATTAATAAACCTATATAGAAATTCCCTTCAAATTATAGGTGATTATAAACTTAATATAATGAATACACAAAGCTTAGAATTTTATCAATCAGAAATTTCTATTCCAACTTTAAGTATGGAACTTAATAGAGGTGAAATCAAAGAAATACTACGTAAAAATCATGGCAACAATGCCTATGTGATTTATGGTAAACCCGAATTAATGATAAGTGAATACTGTCCAATAGGAAGTACATTTGGTGGTAGAAAAACCAATGTTGATTGCAATGCAATTTGTACTAGAGATAAATTTACTTTAATAGATCGTGTAAATGAAAGATTAAGAGTAATGACAGATTTGTTCTGTAGAAGCTACATTTTAAATCCTGTACCTCTAAATTTATTTGATGAAGTTAATTACTTAAAAGATATAGGTATAAAAACTTTTAGATTTGATTTTAGAGATGAAACATATAATGAAGTAAAAAATGTTTTAAATATGTATGTAGGTAAAATGGAATATGATAAAGCAAACTATACAAAAGGTCAATTTAGAAGAGGTATAGAATAATTTTAGGAGGGTTATTATGAGAATATTAAACATAGTATTTTTAATTATTATATTTATTTTTGGTGTTTTCCAAATGAGAAGCTCTTCTTCTGTACTAAAAACAGATTGGTTTAAAAGTTTGAGTTATAATGAAAAAATAAATACTACAGGGAAAGTTAAAGCAAACTGGAAAAGAAGTATAATACTATTAGCTATTACTATTTGTGAAATGCTTATTTTAATTTCATCATTTATTGGTAAAAATCATAATCATGAAGATATAATTAATATTGCATTACTAACTATAAGTGCAATAGTTACAATATCATTAATTATTAATAATCAAAAGCTAAATAAAGAATTAAAAAAATAGCATTTGTATAGGAGAAATTTATGAAGGAAAGAACTTTAAGAATTTTAGAATTTAATAAAATTAAAAATAAATTAAGAGGATATGCAGTAACTAGTGGGGGTAAGGAACTTATTGATTCCCTTACACCATATGGTTCTGTTTTTGAAGTAGAAAAGAAACTTGAAGAAACTAATGAAGCTTTAGATATATTAATTCGTAAAGGAACGCCTCCATTTGAGGGATTACACGAAACTAAAGAGGAACTAGAGAGAGCAGGAAAAGGTGGAACTCTTAATCCTGGGCAATTAATGAAAATAGGAAATATGCTTAGATGCTCAAGAAGATTTAAAGAATACGTTGCAAGAAAAGATGATGAGATTGGGTATAAAAATCTTGAAGACTTAGCTTATATTTTAGCTCCATTAAAAAGTTTAGAAACAGAAATAGATACTGCTATTATTTCTGAAGAAGAAATAAGCGACAAAGCAAGTGGTACATTATATAACATTAGAAGAAGTCTAAAGGAAAAAAATTCTTCTGTTAGAGAAAAGATTAATTCTATTGTTAGAAGTAATTCAAAGTATTTACAAGACTCTCTTTACACTATGAGAGGAGATAGATATGTAATACCAGTTAAAGCTGAATATAAGGGAGCTGTTCCTGGCTTAGTTCATGATCAAAGTTCAACAGGTGCTACTTTATTTATCGAGCCAATTAGCCTAGTAAACTTAAATAATGAAATAAAAGAATTAATGCTAAAAGAAAAAGCTGAAATAGAGAGAATACTAAGTGAACTTTCAGCCAAAGTGTATGATAATATAGACATTCTAAGAAGCAATGCAGATATATTAAGAGAACTTGATTTTATATTTGCAAAAGGAAAATATGCATCATCTTTAAATGCTATTAAACCATCTGTAAGAACAGATAGAAGTTTTGATATCATTGGCGGAAAACATCCATTAATAGATCCAAAAATTGTAGTTCCTTCTGATATTTATCTAGGTGAAGAATTTACAACTTTAATGATTACAGGTCCAAATACAGGTGGTAAAACAGTTACATTAAAGACAGTTGGTTTATTACACCTAATGGCATTAAGTGGACTTTTAATACCTGCTAAAGATGGTTCTGCAATTGGATTTTTTAAAGATATATTTGCTGATATAGGTGATGAGCAAAGTATAGAACAATCTTTATCTACTTTTTCATCTCATATGACAAATATCGTGTCAATTTTAGATGATGCAGATGCTAATTCTTTAGTACTATTTGATGAATTAGGTTCTGGTACAGATCCAACTGAAGGAGCTGCTTTAGCAGTAGCAATCATTGAAACTTTAACTAAAAGAGGATCTCGAATAATAGCTACAACTCACTATAGTGAATTAAAAGGATATGCACTTCGTACAGTTGGAGTAGAAAATGCTTCTGTTGAATTTGATGTAGAAACATTACGACCTACTTATAGATTATTGATTGGTGTTCCTGGCAAGTCTAATGCATTTGAAATTTCAAAAAGATTAGGCTTAAATGATGCTGTAATAGCTAATGCTAAAAACTTTATGTCTGAAGAAAATTTACAATTCGAAGACTTAATTAGAGATTTACAAGAAAAGAGTATTATAGCTAATAGGGATGCTAGAGAAGCAAAACATATAAAAGAAGAAGCTGAAAAATTAAAAGCAAAATATGAAGAAAAATTAAAAAAATTAGATACAGTTAGAGATAAAGTTTATGATGAAGCAAGACAAGAAGCAAAAGATATTGTTTCTAGAGCCAAGGATGAAGCTGATGAAATAGTTAAGGCTATGAGAGAGCTTGAGAAAATGGGAATTGCAGAAGGCGGAAGAAATAGATTAGAAGAAGAAAGAAGAAAATTAAAAGCTAGTCTTGAAGAAAAAGAAGCTGCTATGTTTAAATCAAGAGAAAATAGTGGAGAAGCTATTACTAAAGTTAATTTAGGTATGGAAGCATTTTTACCTTCATTAAATCAAAGAGTTATTATAGTATCTAATCCTGATAATAAAGGGGAAGTACAAGTAGAAGCTGGTATAATGAAAATCAATGTTAAATTGAAGGATCTACGTAAAGTACCAGAAGAGCCTAAGAAAAAGGAAAAGAAAAAGAGAGAAGTTAAATTAAACTTAAAATCAGTTGATAGCAGAATTGACTTAAGAGGAATGGATTCTGAAGAAGCTTGTTATAGAACTGATAAATATTTAGATGAAGCTTATCTAGGTAACTTAGGTGAAGTAACAATAGTTCATGGTAAAGGAACTGGTGTCTTAAGAAAAGCTATTAATGATATGTTAAAAAGACATCCACATGTTAAATCTTATAGACTTGGTGTCTATGGTGAAGGTGGAGATGGTGTTACTATTGTTGAATTAAAATAACCATAAATTATTAATGTAAATTCAGTTGAAACCCCTCCTTATTATGCTATAATTAAAGCAGACTAAGGAGGGATTTTATGTATCTTATAAGCGCATGTTTATGTGGTGTTAATTGTAAATATAATGGAGCTAATAATTATAATGAAATATGCGATAAGTTATTTTCTTCAGGAAAAGCAATATTAGTCTGTCCTGAACAATTAGGGGGATTGCCTACACCTCGTATTCCAAGTGAGATAATAAACTATTCTAAAGAAAACTCACAAAAAGACATTACTATTATAAATAAAAATGGAGATAATGTTAGCAAGGAATTTATTAAAGGTGCACAAGAGGTATTAAATATTGCAAAGAAATTAAATATAAAAAAAGCAATATTAAAAGAAGGAAGTCCTTCTTGTGGCGTTAATTACATATATGACGGAAACTTTAATGGCACTAAAATACCTGGAATGGGTATTACAGCAAAAATTTTAAAAGAAGCATCTATAGAAGTGATTAGTGAAAAGGATTTAGGAGGTAATATAAATGGGTATATTTGATTTTTTTAAAAGAAAAAAAGAAGAAAATGATGAGATAGCTTTAGATGAAGCTTTAAATATAAAAGAAATTAATGAAGGCGAATTTAATGGTCAAATGAATTCAGAAGAAGTTAATGAAAATACTTTTAATTATAATTTTGTTATTGATCATGTTGAAGAGTATCATAATACTAAAGAGCTTTCTCCAGAAGAATTAAAATCTCTTATAACTGGTGAAATATTAAAAGTAGTTGATAAGTCTCAAAACTTTGATTCAATGGAGCTATATTCTAAAGAAGCTGCAAAGGAAATAGGAATTGAAAATATATCAGCCTTAACAGAATTTTTATACGGTGGAATTTCAAAACCATCATATTTAAAAGGAAGATATAATGGTTTAGGAGCATGGCCTACAGCTGTAAAAAATGCTGTATTAACTATACTATATTCTTTTAATGAATATAGTGTTGATGAATTATTAAAAATAGCCAATGATAAATCTGCTAATAGCATAAAAGCTGTTAATTTACTTTGTAAAATGGCTGCAAAAGGAATAGAAGAAGATAAAATTATAGATTCTATAATTTATATTATGGATAATTTTAGTGATGAAAATATATTATCAACTTTAGGATTTTTATCACAAGTAAAAAACAATAATAAAGTTTTAAAAACTTTAGAAGTATACTTTAAAAAATACATTTATGATAATAATATTGAATCAGCGTATGATATAACTTTAAGCATAATAAATAATGTTGGTACATTCACAAGAGAGCAATTAATATTCTTAAAAGCAGTAGCATTAAGTGATGAAGTTTTAGAATTATCATTAATATTAAAGGATGAAGATGGTGAGTTTGATTTATCTTCAGTTTCAGAAGATTTAAGACTAAAAGCCGCATTAAGTTTTTATTCTTTACATGATAAAGATGAAGAAATTAATAGCAAATTACTTTATTTAAGAGATAATTCATTAGACATTGAACTAAGAAAATATCTAACTGAAATATTAGGGTAATAATTTATAGAAAAGAAGAATAAGATATCTTATTCTTCTTTTTTTACAAAAAAATAGAAAACTGTTGCTTTTAATACTTTAATGTGTTAAAGTATTAAATAAAGAAAGTGATAAATAGGGGGTACATTATGAAAGTAAAAAAAATAATAAGCAATATAATTTTAGGGGGAAGTATATTATCTTTAAGCATATCATTATTTGGATGTTCAAAATCAAATGAAATAGAAAGTACTTTAAGTAAAGATACTTTAATAGTTGGAATGGATGATGCATTTGCTCCAATGGTCTTTAAAGATGAAAATGGTGAAATTACAGGGTTTGACGTTGATTTAGCTAAAGCTTTAGCTACTAAGTTAGATAAAGAAGTTGAATTTCAACCAATAGATTGGACAATGAAAGAAACTGAACTTAATTCAGGTAATATTGATTTAATATGGAACGGATATACAATTAACGATGATAGAAAAAAGAAGGTTGATTTCTCAGTGCCATATCTAAAAAATCAACAAGTTATTGTTACATTAGGTAATAGCGATATAAAAACTAAGAATGATTTAAATGGTAAAAAAGTTGGTGCCCAAAACGAATCTTCTGCTATAAGTGCAATGGAAAAAGAAGCAGAGTTATATAGTAGCTTTAATGGTGGAAGTGCAATTACATTTGAGGATAATAACCAAGCTTTAATGGATTTAGAAGCTGGTAGAATTGATGCTGTAGTAGCAGATGAAATTTTAGTAAGATACTATATAAGTTTAAAGGGTGAAGATAAATTTAATATATTAGATGAAAATTTTGGTGAAGAAGAATATGGTGTGGGTATTAGAAAAGGTGACACTGAAATGCTAGAAGCATTTAATAAGGCATATAAAGAACTACAAGATGAAGGAACATTAGCAGAAATATCTATAAAGTGGTTTGGTGAAGATATAACTATCAAGGAAAACTAATTTTAAAGAGAGGAGAATCTAAATTGGAAAATATAATAACTTTTTTAAAGGATATACTTAATTATACAGCTACATTGATGCCTCAAGTTATAGTAGGATTAAAGTCAACACTAGAAATATTTACCTTAACATTAGCCTTATCTATTCCACTAGGTTTTATTGTAGCATTAGGGAGATTATCAAAGATAAAAATAATAAATAAAATAACAAGTTTTTATGTTTTAATAATGCGTGGAACTCCTCTTCTTTTACAAATTGTATTTATATTTTTTGGACTACCAAACTTAAATATTGTTATAGATAGATTTCCAGCTGCAATTATCGCATTTACTTTAAATTATGGGGCATATTTTGGAGAAATTTTCAGAGCTGGTATTTCTTCTGTTGATGTTGGTCAAAATGAAGCAGCACAAGTATTGGGATTATCTAAAACTGATACATTTTTTAGAATAATTCTACCACAGGCATTTAAAACAGTTTTACCTCCAGTAGCTAATGAAATTGTAACTTTAGTTAAAGATACTGCTTTAGTTTATGTAATTGGTTTAGATGAACTATTAAGAGTTGGTAAAATAGCATGTAATAGAGATTCATCTTTATTACCACTTTTGATTATAGGACTTGTTTATCTAATTCTAATTGGAATATTCACTAAGCTATTGGACAAGCTTGAAAAAAAATATCAATATTACAGTTAAGAGGTGCTTATATGTTAAAAATAAGGGGATTGAAAAAAACATTTGGAAACACTTTAGTTCTTAAAGGTGTTGATTTAGATATTTTAGAAGGTGAAATTGTTGTTGTTGTAGGTCCATCTGGTGGTGGAAAAACAACTTTACTAAGAATAATAACTGGACTTGAAAAATGTGATGATGGAAGTATTGAGATTTCAGGAAATACTCTTTGTAAGGATGGAAAGTATTGTGATAAAAAGACTGCTAATATTATAAGAAAAGATGTTGGTCTAGTTTTTCAAAGTTTTAATTTATTTCCGCACAAATCAGTCTTAGAAAATATAATAGAAGCTCCAATACGTGTTTTAGGAGAAAAAAAGGAAAATGCAATAAATAAAGCTTTAGAAATTCTTAATTTTCTAGGCTTAAGTCATAAAGCTAACAATTATCCATGTGAATTATCTGGTGGTCAAAAGCAAAGAGTTGCAATTGGTAGGGCATTAGCACTTAATCCTAAATTGATGTGTTTTGATGAACCTACGTCAGCACTAGATCCTTCTCTTACTTTAGATGTTGCAAAATTAATAAGAAATTTAAGTAAAGAAGGAATGTCAATGCTTATAATTACACATGATATGGAATTTGCTAAACTTGTTTCAGATAAAATTGTCTCTATGGATAGTGGGAAAATTATTGAAAAACATATCTATAATAATTAATTTTCAACTTATAATAATATTATTGTAATACACATTCATAATTTCCTCCTTTTTATAGAATACTAATATTATGTTAAAAGAAGGAGCGATTTAATAATGAATGAAAAAACAATGAAATTTACAGATGAGCAAGGCAACAAAGTAGAGTATGCTATCTTAGAACAAAAACTAATAAACAAAACTGAGTATGTTGCAATGGCACCAGTTACCAATAAAAATGATGTAGAAATATTTAAAATTAAATTTGATAAGGATTGGAATGAAACCTTAGTTCAAGTTGAATCTGAAAATGAACTAAATATGGTAAGACAAGTATCAAGTATAAAGTTCTAATCTTTTAATAAACAAGATTTTTAATCTTGTTTATTTTTTTGTTAATTTAAATTATCACTAGAGGATTATTATCATTTATGATAATCTATATATTGAATAAAAATTCTAGGAGGTACTATGAAAAACTTAACATTAAGTAATAGAACTAAAGGCGTTTTATTTATTATAATGTCTGCTTTTGGTTTTGCAATGATGTCTGCTTTTGTTAAATTATCTGGAGATTTGCCATCATTTCAAAAAACTTTTTTTAGAAATATAACATCTTGTATAATTGCTTTTGGAATCATTTTAGTAAAAAAAGAAAGTTTCTTTGGCAAATTAGAAAATCAAAAAATACTAATTTTACGTTCTTTGTTTGGTACATTAGGAATAGTATTTAATTTTTATGCAATTGATAAGTTAGTATTATCTGATGCTAATATGCTTAATAAACTTAGCCCTTTCTTTGTTATTATTTTTAGTGCTTTATTCTTAAAGGAAAAAATAAATTTCAAACAAGGACTAGCTATCATCATAGCGTTTATTGGAGCTCTGTTTATCATAAAACCACAGTTTAACTTCGATATTATTCCATCATTAATTGGAGTTTGTGGTGCTATTTGTGCAGCAGCTGCTTATACATGCTTACGTGTACTTGGTAGTAGAGAAAAATATTATACAATTGTATTTTACTTTTCTTTTTTCTCAACTATAGTAATATTACCTTTTATGTTAATGGTTTATGAAAAAATGACACTAGTACAATTCTTATATTTAATACTAGCTGGAATTTTTGCAAGTATAGGACAATTTGGAATTACTATTGCCTATAAGTATGCTAAGGCTAAAGAAATTTCAATCTTTGATTACAGTAATATTATATTCTCTGCAATAATTAGCTTCATTTTATTTGGAGTATTGCCTGATTATTTAAGTATAATAGGATATCTCGTAATCTTTAGTGTATCATTATATATGTTTTTATATAATAAAAAGTTAGACAAAATTGAAAGTAAATAACTTATTAAGAGGTTGTATCAGAAAATTTGATACAACCTCTTTTATTCTAGTATTACTATAGTTATTTTATATGCTATAATTAATTTTTGAAAAGGAGTAGAGTAATGTGCAACAATAAAGGAACAAATATATTGGATATTCTTCTTAATAATGAAGATAAAGATGAATTAAAAATTGAAGTATATTTAAATAAGATTGATTATAATAGTAAAATTTCCGTAGAATTTAAAATTGGATTAAAGAAAACATCATCTAATAAACTTAATATAATAAAAGACATACATCAATTTCTTGTTTATTATGAAAATCATATTCCTTTAAAATATAGCAAAGATTTTATATTTGATATTAATAAACAATTTTTTTCTAGTAAGGATTTAGCATTAATCAATTATATATATGAACTTTTAGAAATAGATGGATCAAAATTTAAGCATATTAAACCAAAGGACAGAACTATTGATGGAAAATATATATACCCACCCAAATATTTAATGAAAGAATTTTTTAATACTATAAAAGATCATAGAGTATATTTTAATGATAATTTTTTTAGCCGTCCAGTTGATTGTGAAATACAAACGGGTAATCCTTATTTAGAAATGAATTTAGAATATAAGAATAATGAATATATACTAAAGTTACTTTCTGATTTACCATTAACGTTAAATGATAACTTTAATATTATGATTAATGGTACAACTATACTTTTACCAACTAAAGATTTCATAAATAAAATTAAACCTTACTATGAAATATTTTCAAATCACACTAAGGTTATTTTCCCAAAAGAAGAAGAGGATAGAATTTTAAAACAACTTATTCCTACTTTAAATAGTTTAAGTGATAATTTAATATTATCTTCAAATATACAAGAAAAAGTAGTTTTAGCAAAACCATTATTTAATTTTTATTTTGATAAGGAAGATAATTTCATATTAATGACATTAAAAGTGCAATATGATAAATATGAATTTAATATATTTAATGAGTATGATCAAAAAGTAATATATCGAGATTATAATAAAGAGAGTCAAGTAATTTCACTTTTAAAATCTCTTGGCTTTGATCATGTTAATGGTAAATTCTATTTAACCTTTGGTGATAACTATATTTTTAATTTCTTTAAAAATAAAATTTATGATCTTCAAAACATAGGTACAGTATATTATTCTGAAAATTTTAAAGGGATTAAAGTTATTAATAACAAGAGTATTATAGGCCATATTTCCGTTGGTAAATATGATTATTTTGAATTAAAATTTGAAATAAAGGATATTCCGCAATTTGAAATAAATAATATTTTAAGAGCATTTAGGGATAACTTAAAATATTATAAACTCGAAAACGGAGAATTTTTAGATTTAGAAGAATTAGAGCTAAATAACTTCTTAAAATTAATAGATAATTTAAACTCTGATAATATAATAGAACATAATACTATTGAATTTCATAAAAGCAAAGGACTTTATACAAATGACTTTATAAAAGAAAATAAAATTAAGTTTTTAAAAGGCGTGAATAATTTAAAAAGCTTAAAATCGCAATTTAATAATATAGATAAATTAACATTTGAAGTGCCAAAAGAATTTGTTGGAGAACTTAGAAATTATCAATATAAAGGGTATTGTTATTTAAAAACATTATCCCAGCTTGGTTTTGGTGGAATACTTGCAGATGAAATGGGCCTTGGTAAGACAATACAAACTATAGCTTTTTTATCATCATATAAATGCAAAACATCATTAATAGTGGCTCCCTCTTCTTTAGTATTTAATTGGAAACAAGAGTTTTCTAAATTTGCACCTTCATTAAATGTAGCCTTAGTAAATAGTACAAAAGAATATCGAAGTAAAATTATAAATAATGCAAATAATTACGATGTATTAATCACTACATATTCACTATTAAGAAATGATATTAATGAATATGCTAATATTGAATTTGAAACTATAATATTAGATGAAGCACAAAATATAAAGAACTACAATTCACAAAATGCAATAAGTGTTAAAATGCTTAATGCTAAAAATAGATTTGCTTTAACAGGAACACCAATTGAAAATTCATTACTTGAATTATGGTCTATTTTTGACTTTATAATGCCTGGATATTTATTTGATAGAGATACTTTTATTGTTAAGTATTATAGAAGATATTTAGACTGTAAAGAACTTTCAGATGAATTTAAAAAATTGATAAAACCTTTTATTCTTAGAAGAATAAAAAGTGATGTATTGAAAGAACTTCCATCAAAAATTGAAAAGATAATAGAAATTGAACTTCCAAAGGAGCAGCAAGATGTATATGGTGTATATACTAATACTGTTATAGACTTAATTGAAAAGAAAATAGTAAATGATGAATTTTCATCTAGGAAAATCGAAATATTGTCTTATATAACGAAACTAAGACAAATAGTTTTAGATCCAAGTGTAGTTTTAGATAATTATCATGGTGGAAGTGGTAAAATAGATGCATTAATAGATATACTAAATGTAGCTGTAGAAGAAAATCATAAAATTCTTGTATTTTCTCAATTCACTTCAGTTTTAAGTAGTATAAAGAAACGACTTGAAGTAGAAAATTTAACTTATTGCTACTTAGATGGATCTCTATCCCAGAAAAAAAGAGATGAAGAAGTATTTAAATTTAATAATAGTGATTCATCTATATTTTTAATAAGTTTAAAGGCTGGGGGAGTTGGTTTGAATCTTCAAAGTGCAGATATTGTTATTCACTTTGATCCATGGTGGAATCCAGCAATAGAAGCGCAAGCAAGTGATAGAGCACATAGGATTGGACAGAAAAAAATAGTTGAAGTAATTAAACTTATTGCTAAAGATACAATAGAGGAAAAAGTGATCAAATTACAAAATGAAAAAAAAGAATTAATTAATAATATATTAGATGATAAATCACTTAAAAATAATCATATATTTGATTTATCAGAAGATGAAATACTAAATTTATTTAAATAAATAACTATAAGGAGAACAAATGGACTTAAATAAAGAATTTTTAGAAAAATACAATGATTTAATGAATGAAGATGTTGAAAAGGCATTAAACTTTTCTATTAACTGCTTAAAAGAAAGCAATAATCCAGATTTTTATGCATACATAGCAGATTGTTATATGTCATTAGAAGATTATGATAATTCAATACAAACATTAAAATTAGCATTAAATGAAAACTGCAATAATATAAGCTTTGTAAAAAGTCTTTTAGGTGAATCTTATTTCTATTTGGGAGATTTTAAAGAAAGTAATAATATTTTCTTAGAACTAAAAAAAGAAAACCCTAATAGTTTTTTTGTAATAGCTTATTTAATGGATATAAATATTTATTTAGAAAAATATGATTATGCCATAGAATTAGGCGAAGAAATTTTAAAATCTAAAATATTAAACAACAATGATACTGCATATATTTTAGTAAATATAGGTTGGATATATTTAAAATATAAAAATAACTTAGAAAAATCATTTACTTATTTTAAAGATGCACTTAATATAGATGAAAATTTAGGTAGAGCATATATAGGATTAGGAGAATATTATTATAGTATTCATGAATATACTGATGCTTTAATAAATTATGAAAAAGCTATAGATTTACAAGAAGGTACTATAGATGTTTACTTTGGAATAGCAATGTGCTATAAAGCCTTAAAACAATATGAAGATGCATTAAGTTATCTACAAATAGTTCATCAAGCAGATAGTACTAACGAATTATATATAAAAGAAATTGCAGAGATAGAAAAATTATAAATTTGAATTAACTTATTAAAAAGTGCTTATACTAAGGTTGAGGTGATACTTATGTACCAAAGTATAGGAATAAACCTAAGTAAAAGTTTGGATACAGCAACAAAAAGAATCAAAATTCCTGCTATTACTCAAAGAAATTATTACAAATCATGCAATAACTGTGAAGATGAAATATTAAATTTTTATAAATCTGATTGTGATGAAAGTGATTTAAATTATGATAAGAACTTTGATTATCTAGATGAGGATAAAAGTGATATAGATAATGAATGTAATTGTGGCTGTGATGATAATTGCATGATAGAAAAATTAAAAAACTTAGATTCAAAAGTTATAGTAGGTGCCAGTATAGGAGCATTAGTTGGTTGTGTTGGATTATATCTTTTACTTAGGAGAAAATAAAACATTTATGTGTTTTGAATAAGCGCCGTTAATAATATCGGCGCTTATGCTTTATTTTAATATTTAAATATAAAAAACTTTAGGAGAGTATAAATGAAAGAAATTATTATTTGTGTAGATAAAAATGATAAGGAAATTGGTTTCATAGAAAAAATGGATGCTCATATTAGAGGAATTCTTCATAGAGCTATTTCTGTTTTTATATTTAATGATAACAAAGAATTACTCCTTCAAAAAAGATTTAGTGGAAAATATCATTCACCTAGTCTTTGGACAAACACATGCTGTACTCATCCTAACAAAGGTGAAAAAACTAAAGATGCAGCTAATAGAAGACTGAAAGAGGAAATGGGCTTTTCTACAGATATTGATGAAGTATTTTCATTTATTTATTATGTTAAGTTTGATAATGAATTAATAGAACATGAATTTGATCATGTTTTCTTTGGAAAATACAATGGTTCTATTAATTTTAATACAAATGAAGTTGAGAATTACAAATGGATTTCACTAAATGAGTTAAAGAAAGACATAAAACTAAATCCTCAAATATATACCTTTTGGTTTATATATATAATGAATAATCATATTAATGAAATAGAAGAAGCTCTAAATAGAATATAATAAGTCACCTAGCTTTATTTATTAATTACTATTGTAAGATATTTAATAGTAATATAAAATATTTTATATCGATTAATATAATTATTTTAAGCTGGGTTAGAAAGGATAAAAAAGATGAATACAAAGAAACCACAAGAATACATAGCTAATATTTCTAAAGCTTCTGCTTATTTTGCCTTAAATAACGGTCCAATTAAGGAATTAGTTAAAGAAGGTAAGATTACTGAAGAAGAAGCAACAAATCTACAAAAGTACATGCAAAATCATTTATCATATCTTTACACTGTTTTACTTGAAGAAAATAACTTAAAGAAATTTGATTTAATTATAAGTACAATGAATAAGTTTTATGTTAATGATAAAGAAGAGGTTATTATAGAAGATGATGGTTTTGATAAATTTTATAATAATTTATTTCCAACAACATCAAATATAACTATAAAATAGTTTTTTAATAACCATTGACCTTTTTCTAAATTATGGATATAATAGTATTAAATTTAAATTTTAAAATTCATAGATAAGGGATAGTAATATATCTTAGCTTCATTAAAGAGAGTTAAGGATGGTGAGATCTTAACAAGAAGGAGTTATATGAATGGGCCTTTGAGAAGTAAAGGGAAAGCAATGCTTAGTACCGGAAACCGTAACCTACACGTTATAGTAGGACAAGTATGATAGTACTTGGATTAAGTGATGAAATTTATATACTTAAATTTCATAAATTAGGTGGTACCGCGGATTATATACTCCGTCCTATTTTTAGGACGGAGTTTTTTTATTGCTTATAAGGAGGTGATTAATATGGCATGAAGTTTTGTTAAATTCATAATAGTAAAAAATCTTAATAAAAGTTATTTATGTTTAGGGGGAATTCAAAATGAAAAGAAATTTAAATACAAAAAAAATGGTTATGAATGCACTACTATTAGCAATAGGTGCCATATTACATCAAATTACTCCAGCTCTAGGTTTACCAATGCAACCTGATTTTGCATTAGCAATGTTATTTATTATAATGATTATAAATGATAATGATTATAAAACATCTCTTATTTGCGCTATAATAACAGGAGTATTTACAGCATTAACAACTAAGTTTCCTGGAGGTCAATTACCAAATATTATAGATAAAATAGTAACTGTAAATGTAATGTTTTTAGTTATTATAATAATAAATAAAATATCACATTTAACTAAACTAAACACTAAACTTGAAAAAAACATCTTGGTTTTATTAGTTTTTCCAATTGGAACATTAGTTAGTGGCACTACATTTTTATTATCAGCAAAATTTATAGTAGGATTACCAGCAAGTTTCTCACTTCTTTTTGTTACAGTTGTAATACCTGCTTTAGTAATTAATACAATAGGTGGATTTATTCTATATCATGCTATTAATGTATCATTAAAAAGGGTTTTAACTGTATAATTTCTAAAAGAGCAAATATATTAGCATATTTGCTCTTTATTTTTATAATATATTTTATTTATATTGAAATTTACTCTTGCTTTTGATACATTATAAATAATATTTTATGTGTTTAATATATTAGATATGAAATTATTATTTATATAATTAAGCATTAATCTAAGGAGGAAATATTATGTATATTGCATTTGGAAATAGAGTTTTAGATAGCAATGATATAAAAAATATTATTGAAGAAAATACTGAATTTAAAGTTATTAAAGATATGAGTAAAGGTTCTAAAAGAGAGGATATTGTTGCCTTTAACTTAAGTGTTAGTATTGATATGTTAAATGAAGAAATAAGTGAAAGTATAAATATTAATGAAGAAGATGAAGATTCTTTATTTGAAGAGTATATGGCAACAACAGAGGAACTTGGGTTTGAATTAGAAGAATACTTACCTGAAGACTCAATTATGGACTTTAAAGCTTATAAATGGGAACCATCTGATAATGATATTAAAGCAGTATTTGTTATGGCTAATGAAGAACTTGGAAATAATAAATTAAAAGATGTAATGAGAAGATTATTAACACAAGTCGAATAATCAATTATTAAATTTAAATAAAAAACAAGATAAAATAGTAATTTATCTTGTTTTTTATTATATATGAAAAAAATAGAAAAAATGGTACAATTATTTTAGAGAATATTTAATAAAATAAAATTATTGTTCATAAGTATTAAATATTGAACTTTAGTCGAGAATTAATTTGAGAGGTAATATATGAAAAGTACAGATTATATTGAAAAAATTGAAATAAACGATAATCCTAAAGGTACGTATTCAATTGATTTATGTCCTATTTCCAATACTATACGTTTTACAGCACAATATGATGGATGTATTTATGCATATGTAGTTGGTGATTTTAATAATTGGAATAAATCTGATGAATATAAGCTAACATGGCAATTAGATACACGTGATGGTTTATTAAAAATGATGAAAGAAGTTAAATTTCCAAATAAATTGAAACCTGGAAAATATAAATATAAATATATTTTAATTGACACTGATGGAAATGAATTATGGGTAGATTCAGAAGGTAGCGAAAAAAATAGCTTTAGTTTTATTTGGGAACCTATAAAGGACGTCTTAAAAATTTATTCTTCTAGTAATGTAGTAACTTATAAAAGACCCGTAGAATTACTAGGGGTTTGTAGTGGACTATACGGTAGAATTTCTCTTACAGAAATGAATTGGTCCATAGAAAATAGTTATCCTGGCATAGAAATCAAAAATAATTATTTATTTGTTGATAAAAATGTTCCAGAAGGATATGAAATTATTATTAATGGAACTTCTATAAATAATGAGTACAATTCAACTAAAAAAATTAAGGTTAAAAATAATAATTATGAAGGTACTTTAGTTCATTTTTATATAGAAGATAGCAATTATCAAGGAAATGATTTTATTTGGAATTGTTGGAGCTTTAGCGAGAATTCTTCTGGTGAAGAGAAAAATTTTAATTATAATACAGACTTTGGCTTTTCAACATATATTAATGATGATTACTTAATTGTAAGAAAAAAGCAGTGGGGTAATAATTGGATAAATTATTGGTCAGAACAAACCATTACTTATGATTTAAAAGGTAATTATAAGGATATTTACATTATCCATGGAGATAACAGAAGTTATAAATCACTTAGAGATGCATTAGTTGCAAGTCAAACTAATATAAAATTTGCCGTAATGGATAATGCTAATAAAGTTAAAATTTATCTTACTAGCGAGCCTTTATTAGGCATTGATTTTGAACTTTATTTAAATGGTGAAAAGATAGAGGGTACCTCTTCAATTATAAGAGGAAATAAAATAATTATAACAAATCTCCCTCGTCATATTCATGCAAATGACTTATTGTTAGTATCAGCCACTAACGCTTATAGGCCTTATAAAGTTATTATGCGTGATTACTTAGATAAATTTTATTATTCTAAAGATGATCTTGGAGTTACTTATTTAAATGATTCAATTTCATTTAAAATATGGGCTCCCACAAGCATAAAGGTAGAATTATTATTATTTGAGGATTGGTATATAAGTCATGAAGATGATGTAACTAAATATCAAATGACTTATGATTATAAAACAGGAGTTTATTCTACAGTTATAAATAAAGAAGATGCAGATGGTTTGTATTATTTATATAAACTTTATTTTAGGGATGTAGATGTAAATGGAGAAATTGTAGAAAATGTAACTTATGCAGTTGATCCTTATGCAAATTCAGTTTCTGTAAATGGTGATAAAGGATATGTATTAGATATTAATGAAAGAAATACTAAACCTATAGGATTTATTAATCATAATATTCCTCCATTAATTAATAAAGATGATTCTATTATTTATGAAATGCATATTAGGGATTTTACTATCGATAAAAGTTCAGGTGTAATTGATGGCCTGAGAGGTACTTATTTAGGAGCAGCAGAAGAAAATACAGTATATAGAAATCCTTATAGTGCTAAATCTATTAAGACAGGAATAGATCACTTATGTGAGTTAGGAGTAACACATGTTCATTTAATGCCTGTATTTGATTTTGGTTCTGTAGATGAACGTTTTCCAAGTTCTAATAACCGAAATTGGGGATATGATCCTAAAAACTTCAATGCACCTGAAGGCAGTTATTGCAGTAATCCTTATAATCCTGTAACAAGAATAATAGAATTAAGACAAATGATTATGAAATTTCATGAAAAAGGAATAAGAGTAGTAATGGATATGGTTTATAACCATATGATGTGCACTATTAACATGGATAATATAGTTCCAGGCTATTATTTTAGAACAGATCATTTAGGACGATATACAAATGGTTCAGGTTGCGGAAACGAACTTGCTTCCGAAAAGCCTATGGTTAGAAAGTTTATTATTGATTCATGCATGCATTGGATTAAAAACTATAAAATAGATGGAATAAGATTTGACTTAATGGAACTATTAGATATTGACACTACAAAGGAAATTGTACGTAAAGCAACTAAGATAGATAAAAACTTTTTAATATATGGCGAGCCATGGAAAGGTGGTAGTTCACCATTAGTTAATGGTACTTATAAAGGGTCACAAAAAAATGAAAATTTTTCTGTATTTAATGATACTTTTAGGGATGCAATTAGAGGAAATAATAATCCTTCTTGTGGATTTATAAATGGTAATTCTTGCAACTCTGATTTTGCTTGGAGCATAATAGAAGGATTGAAAGGTTCTATATATACATTAACATCAAACCCAAATGAAAGTATTAATTATATCGATGCTCATGATAATTATACACTTTGGGATCAAATAGAAAAAAGTCAAAATCCAAACTTGAACTTTGGTGATTATAGAAAAAATATCCCTAATCATCCTTTAAACTCAAGTCTTGTTAGACAAGATCTTTTAGGTATGTCCATCATATTTTCATCCCAAGGTATTCCATTTATCCAATATGGAGCCGAATTTTTAAAAACAAAACAAGGTGATCATAATAGCTATAAAAGTAATGATGACATAAACTCCATCAAGTGGTATGATAAGGAAAAATTTATTGATGTATTTAATTATAATAAAGGGTTAATTGAAATCAGAAGAAGTTTACCACATTTTAGACTTAGAGATACAGAACTGATAAAGAATAATATTAATTTTATCTTTGCTGGTAATAGTGAAAATTGTGGTGTTTTAATACAGCATATCAATTTAAATAATTATGATAAAGGTGAAGTTGTTGTTATTTATAATGGAACCAATATTGATAATTATGACGTAAACTCTTATGTTCCATCTTCAAGTAGTGGCTATTGGAATATCATTGCAAATGAAAATAGTGCTGGAATGAAAATCTTGAATACTGTTTTTAACAATCAAATCCCAGGTTTAAGGTCATATTCAATAATGATTTTATGTAATAATATCAACTTTTGTTAAATCTAAAAAATAATTATAATTTGATAATTAAAAGTAGAAAGTAAGATTAAATTTCATTTTAATCTTACTTTTTGAATTATTAACAAATAAAATACTTCTTTTAATCATATATTTATTCTGTGAATTAATTATAAAGGAGAAATATTTTGAAAGCGAGAAGTGCATTAAAAAATTTTGTTTTATGGGTAAGCCTAGCAATTGTAGTTAATATTTTTATTTATATTATTTTTGGCTCAGAACCTGGATTAGAGTTTCTTGGTGGATACATAATAGAATTAAGTTTAAGTGTAGATAATTTATTTCTATTTTTACTTGTCTTTACATCTTTTAATATACCAATCTCATACCAAAAAAGAGTTCTAACATATGGAATATTTGGTGCTATAGTCTTAAGATTTATGTTTATTTTCTTAGGAGTTGCAATTGTAAATACATTTCACTGGATACTATATATTTTTGGATTTTTCTTATTTTGTAGTGGTTTAAAAATACTATTCAACAAAGAAGAAGCTGTTGATTTTTCAGATAGTAAAGTATTAAAAATTATGAAAAAGATAATTCCTGTCACTGATGATTTATATGGTGAATGTTTTTTTGTACGTAAAAATGGAGTTTTGCATGCAACTCCATTATTATTAATTTTAGTATTAATTGAAAGTTCAGATATTATTTTTGCTATGGATTCAATACCTGCTATTTTTTCTATCACTACCAATCCTTATATAGTTTATAGTTCTAATATCTTTGCCATATTAGGCTTAAGAAGCCTATATTTTCTTTTAGCTAAATTAAATAGTATGTTTAAATATATAAAATATGGAGTGGCATTTATTTTAATGTTTACAGGAGTAAAATTATTTATAGCATTCTTTGGAATAACTATTTCAACAATGGTTTCACTGCTCGTAATAGCAATTATATTACTAGTTAGTATTTTATTTTCATTATTATGTACTTAATTATCTACTTTAGAATAAGATACTATGAGGCTTTTTAATTAATAAGGAGGTAACTTCTTTGGCAGATGCTCTTGATTTACTTATTTATTTAGACGAAGCATTAACTAAGAATTTAAATTCACTAGTTATTGATGGTTATATAGAAAAAAGAACTTCTAAATTTATTGAAGATAGAACCTTAAGTGCTAAAACTGGAAATGAAGGATCTAACCAACATTATGGAGAAGATAGATGTATTCGCGACGAGCGTGATGGATATAAAGGGAAAAATTTTACTGAAGCAGATACTGTAACAACATTAAATAAGGATAATCAATCTGTTGAAGGTAGAAGATTTATTAGACGTGAAGAAGAGTTGACACGAATATATACAACTTTTGAAATTCATCAGCAATTATTACAAGGTTTAAATGAAGCTAATTTAATTAAAGAATTCTCCGAATATTCTTCAATTGATAGTATAAGTGCTGGAGATTATATTAAATTAAGTGGTAATATTACTAATGAATCTATGGTGTCATACATAGATAGCCTATCAAATTTACTTTCTAGTTTAGGAACTGATAATTTAAATTGTATATGTAATTCTTCTAATGAATTAAATAATTCACTGATTAATTATAATACCATGTATAAACAAGTGGATTACTTAAAATCACTTTTAACTGTTAATAACAGTCAAGATATGATTATTAAATGTGGAAATATAGATGTTGTTCTAACAGTAAATAATAATAATTTTGTTAGTACTTATGCAAATATTTATGAGGGGGAAGAATGTCCTTGTACAGTAGTAGGAAAAGTTATACGAAAATGTGATAGTAATCATTGTATTCATTTACTAAGAAAATCAGGACAAGCAAATTTTTATGAAAACTTTTTAAGCTGTTGTTCTCCCTTAATGCAGAAATTGTCCAGCAATGGAATTTATTTACCAGAACAACCACGATTTAAAGTTCCAGGGGAGTCTTTACTAGTTGTCCCAATAAGTATGATTATATAAACAATTTCTTTTAAATAAAAATAAGAAGTCGTTAAGAAATATAATGACTTCTTATTTGATTATTTGCTTTCAGAAAGAATAAAATCAATAATATTCATATAAAGTCCTAAAGCTTCCTTATTAGATAAGTTTTCTAAATAGTGAGTACAATTTTCTAAGGTATAAAAATCAAATTTATTGTTTAACTCTATTCCACTTTCATATAATTCAACGGAAGTATCGTATGGAACTATATTGTCTTTTTTACTATGTATTATCAAAGTATCTGGCAAATCCTCTTTAATATAATTAATAGGACTATATAATTTCGAATAACTTTCTATATCTTCTGCAGTAAAGTTATCAACAATCTCGCTTGGCCCTGCACTTAAATTAATTTTACTTAAATCCGAAGGTCCAAATAAATCAACTATATATTTTACCTTTGATGGATATTCTTTTAGTGAAACGTCTCCGACAAATTCATCATCATCGGAAAAAGCTGCAATCATTGATAATTGTGCACCAGCTGATGGTCCAATAAGTCCAATATTATCTACATCAAAATTATATTTATCTTTGTTTTTATACACCCATCTTATTGTATCTTTTACATCTGATATTTGCTTATCAAATATCACTTCATCATCCATTAATTCATAAGATGTACTTATAACAGCAAACCCTTCATCTTTTAGCAAATCAATTATTGATGAAATAGCCTCTGGTATAACCTTATCTCCATACACCCATCCGTTTCCAAATACATAAATAATTACAGGCTTTGGATCCTTTATTTCTTCATTAATATACAAATCCAATTTTAGTGTTTCACCATCATTCCTTTTATAAATAATATCCTTATAGGTTATATCTTTTATAGGTTCACTATAAAAATCGCTTGATATAGTTGCTAAACTATTACTTAATTTAAGAACCTCATATAAAAACTTAAAACGTATTGAATTTAAAACTCCTATAATTAAAGTTATTAAAATAATTATAATAAATAATGTTCTTTTTTTTCTCATAGACTCCTCCGATATATAGTTATATATAGAATTATTGCCATAAATTCTCTAAATATTAAAATCATATAAATTTTATTGGCTTTTTTTTACGAATAATGTTACAATATTTAAGAAAAATATACATATAAGAGGAGTTGTTTTCTATGCAAAAATATAAACAAGAATTTATAGAATTTATGGTTAAAAGTAATGTTTTAAGATTTGGGGAATTCGTTACAAAGAGTGGTCGTCAAACACCTTTCTTTATTAACACTGGAAATTATACAACTGGAGAACAACTTGAGAAACTAGGGGAGTTCTATGCTCAAACAATTAAAGAACGTATAGGTACAGAAGTTGATGTATTGTTCGGACCTGCTTATAAAGGAATTCCATTAACTGTTACAACAGCTATAGCTATGAATAAATTATATGGAACTAATGTAGAGTATTGCTCTAATAGAAAAGAAGTTAAAGATCACGGTGAAGGTGGTATTTTACTAGGAGCAAAATTAGATAATACAAAAAAAGTAGTTATAGTTGAAGATGTTATGACTGCAGGAACTTCAATTTATGAAACTGCACCAATATTAAAGGCTCAAGGCGATGTTGAAATATGTGGATTAGTTATTTCAGTAGATAGAATGGAAAAAGGAAAGGGAGAACAATCTGCTCAATCAGAAATCAAAGAAGCTTTCGGTATAACAACTTATCCAATAGTAACTATGGCAGAAGTAGTTGAATATTTATATAATAGAGAAATAGACGGAACTATATATATTGACGATACTATTAAAGAGGCTATAGCAGAATATTATAAAAAATACGGTGTTTAATAAAAAATAGGATAATGTAAAAACATTATCCTATTTTTTAATACATAACATTTATTTGATAATCATTTTGCTTAAAAGCACTTAAGATATTTTGTATATGTTCATGTCCATTAGTTTCAACTGTTACTTCTAATAATACATTATGAATTCTATTAATTGCTTTAAATTGATTATGTTCAAGTTTCACTACATTTGCATTTTCTTTAGCTAAAATCTCAGATATTTTTAGTAATTCACCTGGAACATTTTTAAGCTCAACAGAAAAACAAAGTAATCTACCCTTAGATACTAAGCCATTATTGATAAGTGATGATATAGTTAACATATCTATGTTACCTCCACTTATAATACAACATACCTTTTTATCTTGAACATTTAATTTATTAAGTGCTGCTAAAGTAACTACTCCTGAAGCTTCAGCTAATAATTTATGCTTTTCAGCTAACAAAAGAAATGCTTCAACTATTTCACTTTCAGAAACAGTAATAATCTCATCAACATAATCTTTTACTATTTCAAATGTTCGATTCCCAGGTGTCTTAACAGAAATACCATCTGCAAGTGTATTTACAGAATCTAATGTACAAATTTTATTGTTTTTTATACTTAATGCCATTGAAGGAGCTCCTTCGGCTTGGACCCCAATTATTTTAATATTTGGATTTAGTTCTTTTGCAGCAAGACTAAGTCCACTTATTAATCCACCTCCACCAATTGGAGCTATTAAATAATCAAAATCATTTATATCCTCAAAAATCTCTAAGGCAATTGTTCCTTGTCCATAAATTACGTCCATATCATCAAAAGGATGTATAAATACTCTTTTTTCCTCTTCTTCTAAAGACTTAGCTTTCATAAATGCATCATCGTAGCACTTTCCATGTAAAATAACATTTCCACCATAATTTTTAGTTGATTCTACTTTTAAGTATGGTGTAGTTTCAGGCATTACTATGGTTGCATTAACACCAGCTAATAAAGAAGCATATGCAACTCCTTGTGCATGATTTCCAGCAGAAGAACAAATAACACCTCTTGATTTTTCTACTTCATTTAATGATATTATTTTATTTAATGCACCTCTTAACTTATATGCACCAGTTAATTGTAAATTTTCACATTTCATATAAACATTATTTTTACACATTTCGCTAAAAATATTACTATATAATAATGGTGTTTTTACAACTGTATCCTTTATGTTTTCTCTTACATTTATAATTCTTTCTAAATGCATAATATCTAGCCCCTTTTCTTTCATAACTAATATTTATAAAAATAGTAATAATTATATATTATCATAAAATAATCCATTAATCGATTATTTTTACATAAAATATACTTTAGCTCAACTTTTCTTTATGTAATTAAAGATATAGTTGTATTAATTTAATATTAAATATATAATTACCTTGAATATTAAGAGACGGAGTGAAAATGATGGAAGAAAGATTACAAAAGTACATGGCTCAATGTGGTGTAGCTTCTAGAAGAAAATGTGAAGAAATAATCTTAGAAGGTAAAGTTAAGGTTAATGGAGTTGTGGTTAAGGAATTAGGTACAAAAATTGATCCAGAAAAAGATACTGTAGAGTTTAATGATAAAATTATAAAAATAGAAGAAAAAAAAGTATATATTATGCTTAATAAACCAGAAGGTTATATTACTTCTGCTAAAGATGAAAAAGGTCGTAAAACTGTATTAGATATAGTGAATGTAGATGAAAGAATTTACCCAATCGGGAGATTAGATTATGATAGTTCTGGTTTGCTTTTATTAACTAATGACGGAAGTATATACAATAATATAATTCATCCTAGAGTAGCTATAAAGAAAAAGTATATAGCTGAATGTAGAGGAAAATTTACTGAAAGTGATTTAAAGAAATTTAAATCCGGAATAGATATTGGAGGATATGTAACTGCAGAGGCTGAAATAGATGTAATTTCGGAAGAAAAATCTTTTAATTCAAGAAAGAATAGCAACGAAATTATATCTACTGTTGAAATATCAATACATGAAGGAAAGAACAGACAAATAAGAAAGATGTGCGCTTCTTTAAATCATGAAGTAATAAGCTTAAAAAGAGTTTCTATAGGAAATATAAAACTTGGATACTTAAAAAAAGGTCAATGGAGAAATTTAACTTCTGAAGAGTTAAATTATATAAAAAGTTTATAGGAGTTTTTTATGTTTAAATATGTATCTGATGTGAGTTTACTTTCTCACAATATTATTAAAGAGTATATTACAACTAAAGATATAGCTGTAGATGCTACATTAGGAAATGGTTATGATTGTGACTTTTTATCAAATAATTTTAAGAAAGTGTATGCTTTTGAAATTCAAAAGAGTGCTTGTGATAAATATGTTGATAAGAATAATAATGTAACAATTATAAATGAATCACATGCCAAAATCGATAGCTTTGTGAAAGAACAAATAAATTGTGTTTGCTATAATTTAGGATATCTTCCAGGTGGAGATAAAAACATAACTACACTTGCAGAATCAAGCTTAGAAAGTATAAAAAAATCATTAGATTTACTAACATCAAATGGTATTATATCAATAGCTATTTACAGGGGGCATAATGAAGGTAAAGATGAGGAAAATTGCATTATTAACTTTGCCAAGAATTTGCCTAAAAGCAAGTATGGTGTAATGATACATGAATGTATAAATAGATCTAGCACATCACCACTATTAATGATAATTGAGAAAAAATAATTATTATTTGAATTTCAATTTATTTTACTTGCATTTTTTTGTATTTCAGATTAATTATTTCATTGATTATATTAATAAAAAATGCTAAAATGATTGAAGTTAATTGAAATAGGAGAATGAAATAATGGAAAGAACTAACAACGATGAATCAAAGGATTTAATGAAATTAATTCAAATGAGATTTCCAAGGCTTAGTAAAGGGCAAAAGCTAATTGCTGAATACATATTAAAAAATTATGATAAAGCAGCATTTATGACTGCCGCAAAACTAGGTGTTTCAGTTGGAGTTTCAGAATCTACTGTAGTAAGATTTGCAATAGAATTAGGTTTTTCAGGATATCCTAAACTTCAAAAATCGCTTCAAGAGTTAATTAAAAATAAATTAACTACAGTACAAAGATTAGAATTATCTAGTGATTATATTACTGAAGGTCATGCTTTAAAAGGTGTATTAAAAGCTGACATGGAAAATATAAGAGCTACAATGGAAAAAATAGATTATAATACATTTGAAGATGTAGTAAATAATATTTTTGCAGCAAAAAGAATTTATATTATAGGATTAAGAAGTTCTATGGCATTAGCTGAATTTTTAGGGTTTTACTTAAATATTATCCTACAAAATGTAAAAACTGTTGGATATGGTATTTCCGATATTTTTGAACAAATGATTAATGTAGGTGAAGGCGATTTAGTTATAGGAATAGGGTTCCCACGTTATGCAAGCAGAACTATAGATGCATTAGCTTTTGCACAAGATAGAGGTGCAAGAGTAGTTGCAGTTACTGATAGCTTTTTATCTCCACTAGCAACTAGAGCAGATTATGCACTAATTGCACAAAGTAATATGGCATCTTTTGTTGATTCATTAGTTGCTCCATTATCAGTAATAAATGCATTAATAATTGCAGTGGGAATGAGAGAAAAAGATAATATTTCATCAACGTTTAACAGTCTTGAAGAAATATGGCAAGAATATAATGTTTATTCATACAATAATCGTAATGTTGGTGATGATTAAATTTCAATAAAAAGGAATTAACATTTGTTAATTCCTTTAGTTATTATAAACAAATAATATAGGAGGACTTTAAATGGCAAAAGTCATAGTTATAGGTGCTGGTCCTGCTGGAATAATGGCAGCAATTCACGCATCAAAAAAACATAATGTAATTCTTTTAGATGGTAATGATAGAATAGGTAAAAAGTTATTTATTACTGGAAAGGGAAGATGTAATGTTACAAATGCAAAGGATATAAGTGAATTTTTCGACTATATTCCAGGTAATCCTCATTTTTTATATAGTGCTTTATATTCATATACAAATGAAGATACTATAAATTTCTTTGAAAATGCAGGAATTAAATTAAAAACTGAACGTGGTGGTCGTATTTTCCCAATGTCAGATAAATCTTCTGACATAATTAAGGGACTTTCAATTGGCTTAAAAGAAGCTAATGTACAAGTTAAATTAAATTCAAAAGTAACTAATATCATTTATAATAATGATAAAATAACTGGAGTAGAGATAAATAATACCACAAAGTTAAATGGAGATCATTTCATATTAGCTACTGGTGGTGCTTCTTATCCACTAACAGGTTCTAGAGGTGAAGGGCAAAAGTTTGCTAAATCTCTTGGACATACAATTATAGATTTAAAACCTTCTTTAGTTCCAATTGAACTAAATGAGCCATGGCTTAAGGAGTTAATGGGATTATCTCTTAAAAATATATCTTTAAGTATTTTAAAAAATAATAAAGTAGTCTATAAAAATCAAGGTGAAATGATGTTTACTAATTACGGAATGTCAGGGCCATTAGTATTAAGTGGGTCAAGATATGTAAAAAATGATGGTAATTATGAAGTTTCGTTAGATTTAAAGCCAGCTTTAAATGAAAGTGAACTTGATAAGAGATTACAAAAGGATTTCTTAAAATATCAAAATAAAGAATTTAAAAATTCTTTAGATGATTTATTACCACAAAAAATGATTCCTTTAATTATTAAACTCTCAAATATACCTGAAAATAAGAAAGTCAATGTAATTACAAAAGAAGAAAGAAAGAATCTTGTTTACCTTCTTAAAAATCTTAAAGCTAAAATTAAAGGCCTTCGCCCTATAGAAGAAGCAATAGTGACTGCCGGTGGTGTAAATACATTAGAAATTGATCCATCAACGATGAAGTCAAAAATAATATCAAATTTATCATTTGCAGGTGAAGTTATTGACGTTGATGCCTTTACTGGAGGATATAATGTGCAAATCGCATTATCAACAGGATATATAGCAGGAAGTAGCATTTAAGCTAGATTTTAAATCTTTAACTTATTAAATTAAACTTACTTAAAATTCCAATTAAGTGAGTCTAATTTCCTTTATTATTGAGAAATTTTATTTTTAATATTATAATGTACTAGTACATAAGATAGATGTAAATGTTTGAAAGGTGGATAATTATTATGAGAATATCTGTAGCGATAGATGGACCAGCAGGAGCGGGGAAAAGTACAATTGCAAAATTAGTAGGTAAAAAATTCGATTTAATGTATATAAATACAGGTGCAATGTATAGAGCTGTGGCTTTATTAGCTAAAAGAAACAATATTAAAACAACTGACGTTGATGCGTTAATGAATATGATTGATAAAATGGAGATGCATTTTGAAAATGACGATTTAATATTAGATGGCGTTAATATTCAAGATGAAATTACACTTCCAGAAATAAGTGAAATTGTTTCTGAATATGCTTCTATTCCTGAAGTAAGAGCTAAGCTTGTAAACTTACAAAGAAAGATGTCTGAAAAATATGATGTAATTATGGATGGTAGAGATATTGGTACTGTAGTACTTAAAAACTCAAAATTCAAATTTTTCTTAACTGCAACACCAGAAGAAAGAGCTAGAAGAAGATTTATAGAATTAGTTAATAGAGGTTTAGACGTTAGTTATGACAAGCTACTAGAAGATATCATCAAAAGAGACTATATTGATAGTAATAGAGAAGTAGACCCTTTAAGAAAAGCTGATGATGCAATAGAAATTGATAGTTCAAACTATAATATTAATGAAGTAACTGAAATAATTTGTAATTTTATAGAAAATGCCTTACAATAGATAAGAAGAATATTTTAAACATAGGAGAAATATTATGAAAGTATTATTAGCTGAAAATGCTGGTTTTTGCTTTGGAGTTAAGCTTGCTGTAGATGAAGCAATCAAAACTCAAAATAAGTATAATAAAAAAATATATACATTAGGTCCGTTAATTCACAATAGTGATGTAGTTAATTATTTAGAAGAAAATAATATATATGCTATAGATATTACCGATGTTGATACACTAAATGAAGGAGATGTTATTTTAATAAGATCTCATGGTGTATCAAAAAAAGTTTTTGATTATTTAACTGATAAAGGACTTATTGTTATTAATGCAACATGTCCTTTCGTAACTAATATTCAAAAGAAAGTAAATAAATTTTCAAGTGAAGGTTACAAAATTGTTATTTTAGGAGATGAAAATCATCCAGAAGTAATAGGAATTAATGGCTGGTGTAATGATTCTGCTATCATTACAAAAGATGGTAGTTTTAATGAAAAATTATCTGGAAAAGTATGTGTTGTATCTCAAACTACCGAAAAAGAAGAAAATTGGGATAAAACTATTAATAACCTATCAATAAATACTTATGATGATTTAAAATCATTTAATACTATTTGTGCAGCAACAGAAGAAAGACAAAAAAGTGTTTATGAATTATCAAAAAAAGTTGATTTTATGGTTGTAGTAGGTGGAAAACATAGCTCAAACACAACAAAGTTATATGAAATAGCTAAGAAAAATTGTGAAAATACTATTCACATTGAAAATGCTAAAGAAATCTCAAAAGATATTTTAAAAGATAAAGATATAAAAACTATAGGGGTAACAGCTGGAGCATCAACTCCAGATTGGATTATAAAAGAAGTAATCAATATTATGGAGGGATTTTAAAAATGGAAGAACAATTAATTTTAATGAATGAAATGGATAGAAGATTTCGTATAGGTGATGAAGTTGAAGGTGAAATACTTTCAATTAAAGATAGTCAATTACAAATATCTTTAGTAGGATATAAATCTGATGGTGTTATTCCTTTTAAAGAATTAGCATCTGAGGACAGAATAAATTCAGTTTTAGAAAACTTAAAAGTAGGCGACAAAATTAAAGCCAAAGTTATAAAATTAAAAAATGAAGATAATTACGTTGTATTATCAAGATTAGAATATGAAAAGGAATCTACTTTAGAAAAGCTTGAAGAGCTATTCAATACAAAAGCTGAATTTGAAGTTGTTATAAAAGATGCTAAAGAAAAAGGCTTAGTTGCTTATTATAATGTTGTTAGAATATTTATACCAGCTTCACAAATAGATATTAAATATGTTGAAGATAAAGAAAGCTTAGTTGGAAAAACATTAAATGTAAGATTAATAGACTTTTCAAGAGATAATCTTTCAAAGATTGTAGCTTCAAGAAAAGTAATTTTAGAAGAAGCTAAAGCAGAAAAAGAAGCTGCAGCATGGGAATCATTACATGAAGGAGATATAGTAAAAGCAGAAATTAAGAGATTTACAAAATTTGGTGCTTTTGCTGAAATCAACGGAATTGACGGATTAATTCACTTATCACAAATTTCTTGGAAACATATTAACTCATGTGAAGAAGTATTAAAAATTGGTGAAATTGTTGATGTTAAAATACTAAGCTTAGATAAGGCTGAAAAGAAATTATCATTAAGTATAAAAGCTTTAACTCCAGAACCATGGAGCGTAGTAGATGAAAAATATGCTGTAAATTCAGCTGTTTTAGGAAAAGTTGTAAGAATCAATGATTTTGGTGCATTTGTAGAATTAGAACCAGGTATTGATGGATTAGTTCATATATCAAAAATAAGTCATGACCATATTAAACATCCATCTGAAGTATTAAGCATTAACGAAGAAGTAAAATGCATAATATTAAGTATTGATAAAGAAAACAAAAGAATTGCTTTAAGCATTAAAGATGCACAATAATTTTAGCAATATAAAGAAAGATTACACATATATATAAGTGTAATCTTTTTATCTATAAGGGGATTATTAGAAAGTTAAGTTTAGGGGTTATGTATGGTATTATTAGAAAGGTTATCCAGTAATAATTTTGAGAATTTTAAAAACTTAAATTTAGAGAGATTTAGTAAAGAAAATTATGATAAAAACTTTTTTGAATACTATGAAAACGAAAAATTTTTTCTAAAAATTTTTTTAAAGAAATTTGTTAAGCTATTTATTTATAGAAAAGAAGTTATAGGTTATATATGGTATGAAATTCCAGTAGAAATGCCAGTGAGAGTTTGGTCTTTATATATTAAACCTGAATATATTGATTTGTTAAGTCCAGAAATTTTAAAAAGCTTTAACAATACTATTCTCTCTTATGAAACATGTAATGATGAAGATACTAATAGAATGCTTATAAATTTAGGATTTAAAAAAGTTAAACCCTCTTTATTAATGAATATTGAATTAAGTAATTATAATAAAGCAGCTCAAGTTGCTCTTTTAAAAAATAGCTTAGAACATAATTCTAATGTAATTAACTCTTTAAATAACTTATATAATGGGAATATAAGAAACATTAATATTACTACTGAAAAAGTACTATTAGATAGAGATGAAGAGTTAAGATGTAAAATTCAAAATTCAGTTTTTTCAGCTACAACAAGGATTCCTCTAGAAGTAGAGGATATACAAAATGACATTGAACAAGATTATTATATGGAAGACTTATCTTTGTTTATAAAATTAAATAATATTGCAATAGGTTATGGCCAAATAATATTTAATCGTGATATGTATACTGTAGTTAATTTTGGAATACTTAAAGAATTTAGAGGATATGGATTTGGTAAAATACTATTAAATGAATTGATTAATGCCGCAAAAAAAATGCAAATTAATGAATTGTTTATTAGAGTAGAAGAAAATAATTATAGTGCCCTAAAATTGTATAATTGGATAGGATTTAAATCTAAATCTATTATTAATAAGTGGGAAAGATAGATAAAATTATATGATTTTAATTATTTTTTTTAATTATGAGTAAAAGAGTATAAGCTATTAAAGCTTTTACTCTTTATTTTTTACAAAATTTTATGTTATAATACATTGAGATTTGATTTTACATAAATAACAATGGAGGAATTAGTAATGGCTAAAGAATTTGATTATAAATTATTAGATAATATGAAAGAAACTGATACTAAAGAAATGAAACACTATTATATTCATACATATGGTTGTCAAATGAATGAAGAGGATTCTGAAAAACTTTCTGGAATGCTTAAAAGATTAGGCTATACTAGAACTGAAGATAAAAATGAAGCAAGTATAATTTTATTTAACACTTGTTGTGTAAGAGAAAATGCTGAAAATAAGGTATTTGGTAACTTAGGTCAATTAAAAAAATTAAAAGAAAAAAATCCTGATTTAATAATTGGTATTTGTGGTTGTATGATGCAACAAGAAGGAATGGCTGATAAAATATTAAGTCAATTCCCTTATGTTAATATAATATTTGGTACACATAATGCTTATAAGTTCCCAGAGTATTTAAATAGAGTTAGAACTGAAGGTGTTCAAATAAAAGAAATATTCAATAAGGAAGAAGAAATTGTTGAAGGATTACCAATTGATAGACAAAGTGATGTTAAAGCATTTGTAACTATTATGTACGGATGCAACAACTTCTGTACTTATTGTATAGTTCCTTATGTTAGAGGAAGAGAAAGATCTAGAAAACCTGAAGATATAATTAAAGAAATAAAGGGACTTGTATCTCAAGGATATAAAGAAATAACTTTATTAGGTCAAAATGTTAACTCTTATGGTAAAGGTCTAGAAGAGGAAGTATCATTTGCAGATCTTTTAAGAATGATTAATGAAATAGAAGGATTAGAAAGATTAAGATTTATGACTTCTCATCCAAAAGACTTAAATGATGATGTTATTATGGCTGTTAAAGAATGTGGAAAGCTATGTGAACAAATTCATTTACCAGTTCAAAGTGGTTCTGATAGAATCTTAAAGAAAATGAATAGACATTATACTAGAGAATACTATATGTCTTTAGTTAATAAAATCAAGAAGGAAATCCCAGATGTTTCATTAACAACTGATATAATTGTTGGATTCCCTGGTGAAACTGAGGAAGACTTCTTAGATACTTTAGAATTAGTAAAAGAAGTTCAATATGATTCAGCATTTACTTTCATATATTCAAGAAGAAATAATACACCAGCTGATATGATGTTAGATCAAGTTTCTGAAGAAGATAAACATCATAGATTTAATAGATTAGTTGAAGCAGTTAATGCTGGAGTTATAGCTAAAAACAAAGCTTATGATGGTAAGATTGTTGAAGTATTAGTAGAAGGTACTAGTAAAAATGATGAAAGTAAACTTTCTGGAAGAACTAGAAACGGAAGATTAGTTAACTTTACTGGAGATAATGTAAAAGTTGGTGATATAGTAAATGTTAAAGTTACTAAAGCACAAAACTTCTCATTAGTTGGTGAAGTAGTAAAATAAGTACAATAAGGATAGCTCTTAATACTAGAGTTATCCTTATTTTAACGTCTATAGAATTATAAATATAATATAGGAAGTAAAAGTTAAGAAAAGCTGTGGTTTTAATCAAAATCTCTTAAATCTTAATTATTTTATCTTACCTATACTCTTACTTTATAATATTAAAAATATGTTGTATAATACATGATAAACAGCTAAAAAATAGGCTTTATAATATAATTAATGGAGGTAACTATCATGGCATTGACACCGATGATGAAACATATACCCCTTATTCCTAGTAAAATCAATACTTTATACGTTTGTTTATGCCGTTCGGCAAAAAAACGTCAAAAACTATTTAAATAAATTATTAATCTTATCTTTAGCATCATTCAGCATTGAATTATTAACATGACTATAAACATTCATTGTCATCTTCATATCATGTCCTAAAATATAAGCTGCAGTTTTTAGGTCTACACCACTCGCAATTAAATTGGTAGCATAAGTGTGCCTTAATTCATGCATACACACATTAAATCCTAGTTCTTTTAGTCTGCGATTTAAAGAAGTTTGAAAACTCCTCTTAACTCCAAAGTTGAATATTCTTCCATCTGGAGCAGGAGAGTATAAAACCATAAAAGAGTTAATAGCATCTATTGTTGTTTTTGGAACTGGTATTATTCGATTAGAATTTTTTGACTTAAGAGGACCTAAGCCGAAAACATTATCTCCAATCATTTTATATTGCTTATTTACGTTAATTGTATCTTCTCCAATATCCCCCTTAGTTAATCCTAGAATCTCACCAATACGCATGCCAGTTGTGCTTGCAGTTAATGCAACTATGTAATAACTTAGCTTATCATTCTTTAAAGCTTCTAATAAATCATCAACTTCTTTTTTGTCAAGAGCTCTACGCTCTGGTTTATCAATGTTCTTTTTTAACTTTACATCAGCTGCAGGAGATTCAGTTATAATATTGTATTTATTTACTGCAGCATTAAATAGAATATTAATATATGCAAGTCTAGATCTTACTGTAGTTTGTTTTCTATTTTCTCTATACATATTATCTATAACAACTTGTATATCACTTGTTGTAATATCTTTTAATTTTTTATCATGTATAAGTTTGAAATTATTAACACTGTATTTCAGATTTTCAGCTGTAGATGCTGTTATATATAATTTATTATCATAATTATATATTTCATAAAATTCTTTAAATGTTATGTTGTTATAATCATGATTAATCACACGATTTTCTAGTAAGTACTCTTTTAACTCGCTTAAAGCTTTATCAGAAGCTTTTTTTGCCTCTTGCTTAGTTCTATATCCTTGTTTAGCTTTTTGCCTCCATTTACTGTCTACTTTATAAGATATAATGTACTGCCAGCCCTTATCCTTTTGACGATAAGTTATATTGTATTGCAGATCCATTTTTGGTTCCCTCCTTAGTATAAATTTCCTTTCCATTCTTCTTGATTGAAGCAATTTTATCAATCACGTTTATTAACCCCTTTTCCTTTGATCCCATTATATTTTTTATCTTTAGTATACACACGTTCTTATTTTTTTCGGTATGCCGAAATAAAACATATGTTCGATAGAGGTGTAAAAAATATGGAAAATATCAACAATGTCAACATTTCCCTTAGCCGATTTTGAAAGATAATTTTCAATCCTTTCACCTATAAAAGTTTTTTTACATCAAAACCAACATTTTTTAATTTTTTAAATAGGTCTTCTATATCTTTTTGAGACAAATGCAATTTTTCATCATCAAATTCAATTTCAAAAACTTCTCCATCTATTTCTTTCTTTATATAAGTTTGATAATTATCAGATCTCATTAAAAGAAAATCGAGATTAACATTTAAAAAATCTGCAATATCTCTTAAAGTAAATGCATCTGGCGTACGTTCACCATTTATATAATTACTAATAGTATTTGGAGCTTTATTTATTGCTTTTGCTAAATCTATATTTTTTAAATTTTTAATATCTAAAATAAAAGCAATACGTTTACCAATTGTATCTAATTGTTTTATATCCATTAATCACACCTCGTTATTAGTATATCAAATTGAGAACTTTAAAATTAATTTAATCTCAAAAAGAGATTTTTTTTATCAAAAAGCGTTGACATATTCTCATTATGAGATTATTATATAAATATAGTCACAAAACGAGAGGAGGTAACAAAATGAACAAGGTGCTTTTTTTAAGAAGAGGTTATGGAATTTCACAAGAAGAAATAGCTAAAAAGCTAAAAACTTCTAGAAAATCTGTAAGAGAAAAAGAAAATGGTAAGAAAGATTGGAATAAAACTGAGATGATTGAACTTACTAATATTTTTAAAGAGTACAATCCAAAGCATACAATAGATGAAATTTTTTTTAAGTAAAATGTTCTCATTTTGAGAATAAAGGAGTTGGGAAATATGAATCTTAAAAACATAAGAAAAGAAAAGGGATTAACATTATCAAAACTAAGTAGTATTTCAAGTATAAGCACTAGTTACTTAAGTGAACTTGAAAAGGGTAAATATGAAGCTACTGAAAGTAAAATAATTCGATTAAGTTTAGCGCTTGGAATTACACCTAATGAATTACTTGGTTGGGAAGAAATAATAGAAAACTTAAAAAGTAAACTAAATAATTTTATTTAAAAAATAGGATGGTGGGAGAATGGAGAATAAAAAACATCAAAGAAGAAAAGATGTTCAATTATTTATTAATAAAGAATTAGAACTTGAAGTAAGAGCAATAGAGATTAATGGAGAAGGGTGGTTAGTTGGTAAAGATGTTGCAGAAGTTTTAGGATACTCAAATACTGCAAAAGCTATTAGGGATCATGTTGATATTGAAGATAAGCTGAGTGAACGAATCGTTCTGTCAGGTCAAAATAGGGAAGTTATTTTAATAAATGAAAGTGGATTTTATTCGTTAATACTTAGAAGTGAGATGCCAAAAGCAAAACAGTTTAAAAGATGGGTAACAGCAGAAGTATTACCACAGATAAGAAAAACAGGTGGATATTCACCTAATAATCAACTTGCTTTGTCAGAATTTAAGGGTCAAGTAATAGCGATGGTAAATGATATAGTATCTGAAAAAATAAATGAAGTAGAAGATAAATGTTCAGAATTTTATAAAATCAATGCGGCTAAGAAGTATGATGTAAGCCAGTATATAAAAAGAAGGCTGGGCATTAATAAAGCTAATGATGAATATCATCAAGTTAAAGATAGAGTATTTCTATTACTTAATGTTACCAAATGGGAAGATATAGACATTGATACATTTAAAGAATCCATAGATATTATAGACGAAAGTATACGTGTAATAAAAATGGAAAGACCTTACGAACAAACTAGATTTAATTTATAGAACTACAGGAGAGGATTCAATGAAAACAGTATTAACAAAAGCTGAATTAGCTGAAAGATGGAGTGTTGATGTAAGAACAATTGATAAGTGGGAACAGAATAAAGTCATCCAAAGGATAGATGGCATTCCTACCCCTAGATATTCTGTAGAGCACATACAATCTATAGAAGGAATTAAAAACCTTAATCAATTTTCACCTTTAGAACGTAAGAGGTTAGAAATTGAACTTGAAAAATTAAGAGCCGAAAATGAAAAGTTACGAGCAGTGCTTTCAAATATATTATCAGAAAGCGCAAAAGTTGTTGGGATTTAATAATAATTAATACAGATGATAATAGGCGAATTTGCCTTTACAAGTTAACTTAACATAATTTACTTCTGTAAAGGGGGTGATGGGGAATGGAAGAGGAAATATTAACAAAAGCTAACGAACTTTATGAACTTTTGAAAGGATTCAAAGAAAGTATAGAGGGAACTGGTAAGTCAAACTTATACTGGGGAGCTGAAGAAGCACAAAATGCTTTAGGTTCATTAATAGAATGTATGGAGGGTTAATTATGGGGGTTAATTATTGGGGAATATTCTTTTTTGTAATGCCGATGGTAGTTGCAATTTTAGTTGGAAGTATAACTTTAATGCTAGTAAGTATAAAAGAAATTAAAAGAAATTTTAAAAAAGGAGAATCGTAAATATGAATGAATTACCAGATTGTATGTATGACTATAGAGAAGATTTATCTTATAGATATGAAAAGGACGATGAACCAGTAGTCGCAGGTACTTGTATAGAATGTGGAGAAACAATTTACACACATCAAGACCACTATGTATTTACTAATGAGTGTGTATGTGAAAACTGTATAAATGAATATGTAGACCAATTCAAAGTTAAAAAAGATTTTTAAATGTTATTACCTCGAGTTGGCGCTCATTAATGAGGTAATAACAATAGAAAAACATTCAAGTATAGTATAACAAATAGTATTAAAAAATCAAGGTAGGAGGAATGTAAATGAGTAATATTTTACTAGAAAATGATTTGTATGCAGTTAAAGAAGGATTTGAGGTTTCAGATTTACAAGGAGCAACATGGTGTTTCAGAAAATTGAGAGCAATAGAGGAAAAGATTGAGGAAGTTACAAGTGTAGCAGCTATAGAAATTGATAGAGTTACTGCATGGCTTGCAGGTGAGACTAAATCGTTAGAGGAAGATAAAGCATATTTTGAAGGATTACTTAATGATTATTATGTTAAGGAAAGAGCTAAGGATAGAAAATTTAAATTAAGTACTCCATACGGAAAGGTAACATCTAGAAAGATAAAAAAATGGACTTATGATGAAGAGGTTGTTAAAGCTTATGTTAAAGATGAAGAGTTGCCTTTTATAAGAATTAAAGAAGAATTAGATAAAGCTGCAATTAAAAAGACTTTCAAAGATGGTATTAATACTGAAACAGGAGAGTATATACCAGGAATAACTATAGAAGAAATTGATAGTATTACAGTTAAAGTTGAAGGAGGAGTTTAAGATGGATAATGAAATTATGGTTCAACAAAATAGTGTGACTAGTCTTATTGATAGTGTAGATATTGGTGCAATTGCAGGAACAATGCAAAAAATAAATACATTCCAAACTGTTATTCAAAAGAATTTAAAACAAGATCATGATTTTGGGGTTATAGCAGGTGCAGGAAGTAAGCCAACATTATTAAAACCAGGTGGTGAGAAAATCTGCATGATGTTTGGTCTTAATCCAGAATATGATTTTTTGGAAAAGACAGAAGATTATAAAGAAGGCTTCTTTGCTTATAACATAAAGTGTACTCTTTATAGAAATGGAAATCCGGTAAGTCAAGGTGTAGGCAACTGTAATTCAAAAGAAAGTAAATATGCTTATATAAATGCTTATGAACTTCCAGAAGGATTTGATGAAAGCATGGTATTTGAAAAGAAAACAACTAAATATGGAAAGATTCAATATAAAATACCTAATCCAAAGATAGCAGATTTAGTAAATACTATATTGAAAATGGCTAAGAAGAGGGCGTTTATTGATGCAGTATTACAAGTCGCAAGTTTATCGGATGTATTTACACAAGATATAGAGGATATGAAAGAGTTTGTACAGCAAGAGCAAAATGCAGGTGCAGCTAATATGAATATTGATGAGGCTAAGAAAGTAATTATAGGATTTGGAGCTCATAAAGGGAAGAATATGGGGAAAGTTTATGAGGAAAAGCCTGAGTATATTGAATGGATATATAACAACACCAAAGATGGAATTATGAGGAGAGCAGCAGAATTAATATTAAACAAATAAGCTTGGAGCTTAGGCTCCTTGCTATCATAGGAGGAATTAGGGATGGCTGAAAAAAGAATGTTTTCAAAAACGATAATTGATTCAGATGCTTTTTTAGATATGCCTTTATCGAGTCAAGCTTTGTATTTTCATTTAAGCATGCGAGCAGATGATGATGGATTTGTAAATAATCCAAAAAAAATTCAAAGGTTAACAGGATGCGGAGATGATGATCTAAAATTGTTGATGGCAAAGAAATTCTTAATACCATTTGAAAGTGGAATAGTAGTAATTAAGCATTGGAGAATACACAACTATATAAGAACTGATAGATATAAAGAAACTAATTATATAGAAGAAAAATCAATGTTAGGAATTGAGAAAAATAAAGCTTATTCACTTTTAGTAGAAAATAAGGATTGTACACCATTAATAAGTTTGTCTCAAAATGGTATGTCAAATGGTATACCAACGGGTGACAAATTGGATACCCAGAATAGATTAGATAAGAATAGATTAGAAGAGAATAGTATAGATAAGAGTAGACAAGAAGAGAATGGCAATTGTAGTAGTAATTTTTCTAATCTTGATATATTTAAACATTTTGAAAAATGTGGATTCATAGTAACAGCAATATTAATGGAACAAATATCAGCAGATATAGAAGTTTATACAGCTAAATGGTTAATGGATGCAGCAACTGAAGCGATGAATAGAGGAAAGATTAATAATTATAAGTATGTGTTAGGTATATTACAGAATTGGACTTCAAATGGAAGGAATGAAAGTAATGGAAATGGAGCTACTAGCAAAAACAATAGAGAAGAATCTGAAGAATGGATTGGCCTATGATGTACCTATAAAAACTTGTGAAAAGTGTGGAGATCCAATTCAAAAAGATATTGTAATTCTAAATGTTCTTAGAAGAGTTCCTATAGTTTGTAGTTGTAGAAAGAAAGAACTAGAACAAAAAGCTATTGAAGATGAAAATAAAGAAAAGCAAATAAGGTTAAATAGCATATTTAAAAATAGTTTACTTGATGAAAAGTTTTTAAAGTGTACTTTTAAAAATTGGGACCACAATAAAGGTTCAGAAAAAGTTTTTGAAATATGTAGTAAATATGCAGATAACTTCAAAATAGCTAAAGATAATAACTTAGGATTACTAATACATGGAGAACCTGGTAACGGAAAAACACATGCTGTATCTTGTATTGCTAATTATTTATTAGAAAAAGGGGTACCAGTAGTTTGTGTAAGTATAAGTAAAATGCTAGAAAGAATAAAAGAAACTTATAACTCTTATGGAAAAGAGGGCGAAGAAACAGTCTTAAGAAGCTTTTCTAACGCTGATTTACTTATAATAGATGATTTAGGGACCGAACAAATTAGTGAATGGAGCCAAGCTAAGATATACAACATTATAGATGCTAGGTATAGAAACGAGTTACCTATAATAGTTACAACAAATATCAAAGTTTCTGATTTAGAGGAAATGTATCACAAAAGAACTTATGACAGATTAATGGAGATGTGTACACCAGTACTTAGTGATGGTAAGAGTATAAGGGCTCAAAAGGGTAAGGAAAAAGTTGATATATTGAAAAAACTTATTAGATAGTTTGATTAAAGGGGGATGTAAAAGTGAATAAAGATAAGATGTATCATTGCATTGATAATTTAGGATTAAATGCAAAAGAAACTATTGCAGCAAGTGAAGAGTTAGACCAAGAAGTTTTAGCTGAAATGCTCAAAGATCCAATAGTTGAAAATATATATCTTAAGCAAGTAGTTAAGGCTAAAGAATATAGAATAGCAAAACTTGAAGAGATAATAAGAAATCTAAGAAGAATGAATAGAAGAATTAATGATTTAGCAGAAGTTGCAGTAATGCTTAATGAAACTGGAGTACCTGCTGAAGATAGTGTTAAATTATCAGTTCATATTAGTCAAGTAAAGGGGTTTTAGCATGAAATTAAAGTTAATGATACTTGATAGGAATGTAAAGACATCAGAGAACAACGATAACGACTCTTGGGAGAAGATTTCTAACAAGCTTGAAGAAGAATACCTAGAAGTACGAGAAGCTATTAGAGAGCGTTCTGACAAGCTACACATAGCTGAGGAGTTGTTAGATGTACAACAGATAGTTATTAGAGGATTAATTTTATTAGCAAAAGAAGGTTTTGACATCAACAAATTATTTAGTAGACATAATAAAAAACTAGTAAACAGAGGATGGAAAGAAAAAAAGATTATAAATATTTTCATTAAATAGATTTAAGGAGTGATTCATATGTCAAGAGTAGAAGAGGTTAGAAATTTAGCAGAAGGTTTAGTAGAAATTCAAGTAGATTTTATTGATAAGGATACTTGTAAGAAACAAGGATTAATATTTTATAGATTTGAAGATTTGGGTAAGTGGTATGCAGATAATTATGATGCAGTTGAAATATTAGAAGTTGTTCAAAGTGAGGAATAGTTATGACTGTAGCAGATAATATTTTAGCTTATATGAATGCTAGAGGCACTAAGAAGTATACAAAATATCATCTTGGAGCAATAAGAGCAGCTATAAGAACTGAATTTATTACTAGGGATAAAACTGATATTTTCTTTAATGCACGAAGTAAAGCCGGTAAGCAAAAGCTTAATAGGGAAATTGCTAAAATAGCAAATGAAACATTAGGTAGTACAGATATTACAGCACATGATGTATGGATATATAAGAAGTGTGTAGCAGATGAATATCAAGATAGAACTGGAAAGTGTGCTTGGGGATTTGCGAGTGTAAGAAATAAGTTAGGGTATGATCCAGAAACCGGAAAGGAGCTTTGAAAATGAATAAAAAAGCTTTAGAAATGTATAAAGCAGAATTAGAAAAGCTTAAAGCTAAGTATGAGAAGAAACTTAATACAGAGATAGAAAAGCATAATAAAAAAATAGAAGAGTTAAAGAATGATTATCCAGATATTAAGTCAATTGATGAAGCCTATGGATATGGAATTATAACAAGCTCTAAGAGAGATAAGATTATAGAAATATTTGATAATTTTGAAGCGGTTAAGAATTATCAAAGTGCAACTGGAAAGCTAGTTGTAATGCTAGAGAATGATATTAAAGCAATAGAAATAAATATAAGGATGGAGGAATAAGAAATGAAAGCAACGGGAATTGTAAGAAAAGTAGATGAGTTAGGGAGAATAGTAATACCTAAGGAGTTGAGAAGAACTCTAGATATAAATGAAAAGGATGCTCTAGAAATATATACAGAGGATGAACAAATAATTTTAAAGAAATATGAACCACAAGTAACTGGTTGTATTTTCTGTGGAAGTTCTAAAAATACAGTTAAATGGCAAGGTAAGGAAGTTTGTAAAGTTTGTATAAAAGCATTGAATAAATAAATAGGGGGAGAATGAGCAGTTATTGCAGCGTGGTTTTAGGTGCTCATTCTCATATGAAACTCAATATCATAAAAGGAGAGGTAAAAATGGAAAATAAAATTGAAAAGCATCAACATAAAGATGTTGTAGTAACAAGAAATAATAATGGAGAGCTAGTTGTAACAAGTAGACAAGTTGCAGAAGATTTTGAAAAAAGACATAGTGATGTACTAGATAAAATTAGTGGATTAATCAGAGAAATAGAACTAACGGAAAATTCCGCTCGTTACTTTATTAATAGTTTCTATGTTGATGCAAAGGGTGAAAAAAGAAAAGAGTTTTTATTAACAAGAGATGGATTCAGTTTATTAGTAATGGGGTTTACAGGTAGTAAAGCACTTCAATGGAAGCTTAAATATATAGAAGCATTTAATAAAATGGAGCAGGCATTGAGAGAACCACAAAAGCAATTATCACCAATGGAAATGATGGAACTACAATTTAAGGTTCTAAAGGATCATGATAAGAAGTTTGAGGAAGTAGATGAAAAGTTAGAAGTTTTAAGTAATACAATGACTATTGATTATTCACAACAAGAAGTAATTCATAGAATTGCTAAGGAAAGAATGGTACAAGTTTTAGGTGGAAAAGATACTCCAGCATATAGAGAACTTAGTAAGAAAGTGTTTTCTAACCTTTGGAAAAGGTACAAGCAAGTATTTCATGTTGCAAGTTATAAAGATACAGCTAAGAAGGATTATGAAGAGGCAATTAAGTACATTGAGAAGTGGGAGCCTAGTAAAGAACTAGGATACATGATTACCGGTGCTAATAGTCAGATTCAATTTAATAATTAGGAGGAAATAATGGAGAGATTTAGAGTAGCATTTATAGTTCCAGGTGAACCAAAAGGTAAAGGTAGACCGAGATTTAATACAAAAACAGGTAGAACTTATACACCAGGAGATACTATTAATTATGAAAATTTAGTTAAGATGCAATATCAAGCATTAGTTGGTGACAAGTATACAGAAAAATAAGTTGAAGCAAGAATTACTTGTTACTATGGAATACCTAAAAGTATGAGTAAATCTAATAGAGAAAAGGTTTATCATGGCAAGTTGAGACCAACTAAAAAACCTGATCTAGATAACATTGCTAAGATTGTCCTAGATAGTTTAAATGGACTAGCATACAAAGATGATAGCCAAGTTGTTAGCTTAAGAATAGACAAGCATTATGCGGATAAGCCCTTGATTAAAGTTGAATTATATGAGGTGGAGCATGAATAAATTAAATTTATTTAAAGGATTAAAAGTAAGAGTTTTTACAGGTGATAAAAGAAGTAAGTTAAACGCTAAAGATGGAGTTATAACAGATGTAACAAATAGAGTGATTGTTGTAACTTACAAGGGTGTTGATTATAGAGAATCATTCAATATAGGGGCAATATTAGCAGATAACAATATTGATGTAAGAGTTGAAGAAAATTGGACAAGTTTAAAAACTTTATTATTGAGAGGTTAGCAGATGAATAGAAGTCAAAGAAGAAAGTTAGAAAGAGAGCAAGGTAAAGAAGTAGCTCAATATAATGCACAAACTAAATGGTTAGATACTTTACTTCCTTGGCAAAAGAAGGTTATAGACACAATGTTAAGAGAAGCTAAAGTAGATGCAGAAATAGAGTGTATTGAAGCAGTAGACAAGATATTAACAGGAGTTCTATTTGAAAGAACTGATATGGATTGGCAGGAGTCATTCGAGTTTAATTCAGCATTTGGAAAATATTATGCAGAGTATAGATTTGTGGTTAGTAAATATGGGAAGGAGAAGAGATTAAAAATGTTACAAGGATTAGAAAAGGAAATAGTAGGGAAAATAGAAAACTGGATTACTGAAGGTAAAAGCAAGATTCAAATAATTAAACAAATCAGAGAAGATTATAAAGGTGTAGGATTAGTATCGCCAGAAATTAATAATGTGTACCAAAGAACTTATGAAAATTATAAAAATTATATAAAAGAAGTTGAACCAGAAATAATTGAGAAAATAAGCAAGTATTTAAATGACAATCAAAAGTCAGAAGGAATAATAAATTTACTTAAAATTGAATATCCAAAGATTTCAGATAGCGATTTAAGGGGCTTATTCATATTAGGGAAAGATGAGTTCATGAAACCAAAGTATGAAGATTATACTAATGTTCCTTATGTTGGTTCTGAAAGTGATAAGAGAGCAGCTGAAAAAAGAAAGTCTAAAAAAGAAGTTGCTAAAAAGGAACAGAAACCAGAAGAAAAAGTTAAAGAAGCTATAGTTGAAGTGGGAAAAGCAGGAGCAGAATTTTTAAAAGAGTTTAATAAAGTAGTAAGGGAGAAGAAAATGAGTAATTTAAAAATCATTAATGAGGTTGTAAAAGTTGTTTCAAGAGAACTTGAGGGTGAGTTTGGTAAATATATTGCTGATGAAAATGGAGTTACAAGAGAAGACATCACATTTAAAGATCTAGCTGCAGTAGAAATTTATAAGAAAGAGCAATTAGAGAAATTTGAAAGAGAAATAGCTGAATTACAAGCAGTCTTTACTTTCAGGGAAAACTAATATGGATATAGCAGAGAAATTAGAATTGTTGGAGAAGTCTAAGAAAACTTTAGACTCTCTAACAATAGAGTTAAGGAAACGTGGCTATGCTAAGGCTATGGCGGAGAGAGAGTATAGAATGGCTTTAGCAAAGAAGGAAATAGAACTAAGAGGAAGAGGCAATAACTATCCAGCAAACCTTGTATATGATATAGCTAGAGGACAAGAAGCAGAATTAAGATATAAGCGAGATATAGCAGATATTGAATATGAGATATGCAAAGATAGGCTAAGAAATGAGAGAAGCAATATAGAAGCAATACGTAGCCTTATAGCTTGGGATAGAGCCAATTATTTAAATAGTTAGGAGGCAATTTGAAGTTATTGCGAGTTAGTAAAAGGAGAAATAAAAATGAGAAAATTTATAGTTAAGGTTACAACCACAAAAGAGTTTGAAA